>JBFIQU010000026.1:0-14019 GCA_041609395.1 Acidimicrobiia bacterium
AAGACAACACCGATCGGATGGGAGCGCCCTAACAGCGCCAGCGCAATTGCGTCGAACCCGATCACTCCGACGAACGCTGGGGTCGCTCTCCCCAGCGTGCCGTTGATGAGATCGGCCCCTCCCAGCCCGGCCATCGCACCTGCGACGCCCATCACCGCAACATAGAGCAGCACGACGCTCATACCCGCATACTTCGCTCCGTGCGGGTTGTAGCCGACCGCCCGGAACTCGTAGCCCCATGTCGTCTTGAACAGCAGCCAGTAGACGAACATCGCGGCGGCGATAGCAATGAGGAAGCCGAGATGCACACGGGCCCTGTCGTCGACGAAGCTGAGGAGTTTTGGGTAGCGCGCCGTCGATGCGACCGATTGCGATACCGGGTCGTTACGGCCGGGGAGCTGGAAGAAGTCGGATGTGAGCCAGTAGTCGACGAGGCGCAACGCGATGAAGTTCAGCATGATGGTCGTGATCACCTCGTGCGCCCCGGTCTGGCCGCGTAGCCAGCCGGGGATCGCTCCCCAGATGAGGCCTCCCAGCAACCCGGCAAGGATCACGACGGGGATGTGGATGACCGTCGGCAGGTCGAGTTTGATGCTGACCGTCAGCGCGAACATCCCGCCGATGTACATCTGACCGTTGGCGCCGATGTTGAACAGCCCCGCCTGGAAGCCGATCGCGACCGCCAGGCCCGCCAGGATGAGGGGAGCGGCTCTCGTGAGCGTCTCCGAGATCGGGCGAATACCACCCAGGGAGCCCTCGAGCAGGCCGCCGTACGCCTCCCCGATGGTGGTGAAGGTCGCGCCGAATGCGTCCCCGGGATCGCTCGCCCACAGGCGCAGCGTGTCGATGTCCGACAGAGCAATGATCAGGGCGCCCACGATCAACGCGCTCAGGACCGCAAGCAACGGCACGACAAGCGCCGTCCGCCAATCGAGCCCGACGCCGGTCAGCTCGGAGAACCACCGCGATGGACCATTGCCGCCGTCATCCGGTGCCGCTTCGGGCATCTCGGCCGGTTCAGGGTGGCGGTCGTCGCTCACGACGCCTCCTTCTGATCGGGCGATGCGCCCGCCATGAAGAGGCCCAGCTCGGCGTTGCTGGTGTCGGCGGGTCGCGTCTCGGCGACGATCCGGCCCCGGTACATCACGAGGATCCGATCAGACAGGGCCATGATCTCATCGAGTTCTGTCGAGACGATCAAGATCGCAGCCCCTTCGTCCCGCTCCTGCACGATGCGCTCGTGGATGTACTCGATCGACCCGACATCGAGCCCTCGGGTCGGCTGAGCGGCGATGACCAGCTTGACGTCGCGGCTGAACTCCCGAGCCACGATCACCTTCTGCTGGTTCCCGCCCGAGAGATTGGACACCTTGACCTCGGTCGACGGGGTCCGCACGTCGTACTGCTCGACGAGCATGGCGGCGTCCTGTTGTACCTTCGCCCAGTCCATGACGATCCCGCGGCTGTAGGGACGGTCGTAGTAGGAGGTGAGCACCATGTTCTCGGCGACCGTGAACGGGAGCACGAGGCCTGCCAGCTGTCGATCCTCGGGAACGTGGGCGACGCCCGTCTCGTGCAGATCACGCGGGGATGCCGCCGTGACGTCGTTGCCGAGCAGATGGACCGACCCCTTGGCAACCGGCTTGAGCCCCGTCAGTCCCTCGACCAGTTCGGTCTGCCCGTTGCCCTGGACTCCGGCGATGCCGACGATCTCTCCGCTGCGAACGGTGAAGCTCACGCCGTCTACGGCGACGTGGTTGCGCTCGTCGACCACGGTCATATCGCGAACCACGAGCACATCCTCGCCCGGTGCGCGATCTTCCTTGGCTACCACCAGCTCGACGGGACGCCCCACCATCATCTCCGCGAGGTGCTGATCTGACACCTCGCCGGGGATGGCCTCACCCACCACCCGTCCCCGCCGGAGCACCGCGATCCGGTCGGCGATCTCGAGGACCTCCTTCAACTTGTGGGTGATGAAGATGATGCCCTTGCCGGACTCCTCGAGCGACCGGACGATCTCGAAGAACCCCTCGACCTCCTGGGGAGTGAGCACCGCCGTCGGCTCGTCGAACACCAGGATCTCCGCCTCACGGAACAGCACCTTGATGATCTCGACCCGTTGCTGGATGCCGACGGGCAGATCCTCGATGAGCGCACCGGGGTCGACCTGAAGGCCGTACTGCCGCGAGATCCGCTCCACGTCCTCCCGGGCCTTCTTCATGTCGAGCACGCCCAGTTTGTTGACGGGTCCCTCGCCGACGGTCGGTTCGACTCCGAGCACGACGTTCTCGGCCACGGTGAACACCGGAACCAGCATGAAATGCTGATGGACCATCCCGATCCCGGCGGCGATCGCATCACCCGGTCCGCCGAAGTGCTGTGGCTCACCGTCGATGAGGATCTCACCCTCATCGGCCGAGTAGAGGCCGTAGAGGATGTTCATCAACGTGGTCTTGCCGGCACCGTTCTCGCCGAGGAGACCGAGAATCTCACCGGACTGCACCGACAGGTCGATGTGATCGTTGGCCAGGACGCCGGGAAACTGCTTGGTGATCCCGCGCAGCTCCAGTTGCACCGTCGACCTCCCCGTCGGCCCGATTACGGGCCGCAGCCTAGACAATGAACCGCCCCCCCGTCACCGGGGGGGCGGCTCGATCAGCGGTTCCGATGGGGCCGTTATGCCCCGGTGGTCACCGTGATGGTGCCGGCAATGATGGCGGCCTTGATCTGCTCGACCTCCGCCTTCAGATCGGCAGGAACCACGTCGTCGAAGTCGTGGTATTCGCCCAGACCAACGCCGTCGTTGGCCAGCGTGCCGACATACAGGCTGTTGTCGAACGTGCCGTTGACCACGTCCTGGACGGCGTCGTACACGGCATTGTCCATCTTCTTCAGCACCGATGTCAGGTAGACCGAACGGTTGGTCTCATCCGCGACGTAAGCGTCGGTGTCGACACCGATGATCTTCAGCGTGTCGGTCCCGAGGTCGGCGGCGAGCGCAGCGCTCCCCAGACCCACCGGCCCGGCGACCGGCATCACGATGTCGGCGCCCTCGTCGACGAGCGACTGGGCGAAGGCACGGCCGTCATCGAGGCTCTCGAAGTTCCCAGTGAAGGATCCTTCCTGGGTCGCCTGGTCCCAGTCGAGCACCTCGACGCTGGTGCCCTTCTGCTGGTTGTAGTAGTTGACACCTTGCTCGAACCCGTCCATGAACACGGTAACCGGCGGAATGTTGACACCGCCGAAGGTGCCCACTTTGCCGGTTTGCGTCATGCCGGCCGCAACGTACCCGGCGAGGAACGCTGCCTCCTGGGTGTTGAACACCAGGCCACGCAGGTTTGCCGGGGGCTCAGCGTAGGCGAAGTCGACGATGGCAAACGGCTGATTCGGGTTGGCGGCCGCCGAGATCTCCGTCTGTTCACCGAGCAGGAACCCGACCGTGATGATGATCTCGCACTCTTCGTCGAGGAACGAGTTGATATGCGGCTCGTAGTCGGCCTCGGTCTGCGACTCGAGGAACTCGGCATCGAGGTCGAAGTCGTCGCCGGCGCGCTCGACACCCGCGAACGCCGTCTGGTTGAAGGTCTTGTCGTCGATACCGCCGGTATCGGTGACCTGACAAGCCGCCGGACCGCCTCCGCCTCCGCACGCAGCGGCTACGAGAGCGAACGCAGCGAGCCCGCCGAGCAGACCCTTGGTTCTGTTGAACATGTGGAAAGCTTCCTCCTCTAGCGAATGCGCCCACGCCCAAAACGAAGGGGCGCGATCGCGCATCCTAGCCCTGTGGCGAACGCCGCGTTCAGGGGAGAAAGGCCCGTGGAGGCGGCGTGGGCGATCGGCCGAAGTTGTGACGAGTCCACATGACCGAGTCGCCAGTCGCCAGCCGCCAATCACAGGCCTCAAAGATTGGAGAGCGGCACCTTCGGGGGAATCGCTCATTCACCGATCCTCGGATTGCGTGGTGGCCAGTATCCAGTAACCCGCTACGGGGCGAAGGAACTCGGCCGCTCGGCGCTGCCGGCCAAACTGCCAACTGCGCGCCGGCCGACGGCCGGATGCCGAGAAGAACAGCGCTAGCTGTCTTCGGCGTCTGCCATTTCGATCGGCGGCTGATCGGGCGTCTCGACGGCTTCGAAGCTCAGCGCATCGGGATCGTCGGGATCGACATCGACGAGCACGGTGGCTCCGGCGCCGAAATCGCCGTGGAGGACCTTCTCCGAGAGCTGGTCCTCGAGCATCCGTTGAATGGCCCGACGCAACGGCCGGGCGCCGAGCTGGGGATCGTACCCCTTCGTGCCCAGCAGCTCCTTGGCGCCTTCGCTGAGCGCCAGGTCCAGCGCCTGCGACTGCAACTGACTGCGCACCCGAACCAGCATGAGGTCGACGATCGATTTCACCTCGCCCATCGTCAGCTCGTGGAAGACGATGACTTCGTCGATACGGTTGAGGAACTCCGGCCGGAACTGCGCCTTCAGCGCCTCCATGACCTTTTCCTTCATCTTCTCGTAGTCGACCGCCTCGTCCTCGCTGGCGAACCCGATGGCCTTCTTCCGAAGCTCGGCCGTCCCGAGGTTCGAGGTCATGATGATCACGGTGTTCTTGAAGTCGACCGTGCGACCCTGCGCATCGGTCAGACGCCCGTCCTCGAGGATCTGCAGCAATGTGTTGAACACGTCGGGATGGGCCTTCTCGATCTCGTCGAAGAGAACAACCGAGAACGGCTTACGCCGCACGGCTTCGGTGAGCTGACCACCCTCGTCGTACCCGACGTAACCCGGGGGCGACCCGACCAGTCGGCTGACGGTGTGTTTCTCCATGTACTCCGACATGTCGAGCTGGATGAGAGCGGCTTCGTCGCCGAACAGGAACTCGGCGAGGGCCTTGGCGGTCTCGGTCTTGCCCACACCGGATGGGCCGAGGAAGATGAACGACCCCGACGGCCGCTTAGGGTCCTTCAGACCGGCGCGAGTGCGCCGTATCGCCCGGCTCACGGCACTGATCGCGTCCTGCTGGCCGACGATGCGCCTGTGCAGCTCATCCTCCATCCGAAGCAGCTTGGCCGTCTCCTCCTCGGTCAGCCGGTGGACCGGGATGCCCGTCCACTGGGCGAGAACCTCGGCGATCTCTTCTTCGTCGATGGTCAGCTTGATCTCCTTGCCGGCGGCGGCGTACTCCTGCCGCTTGTCCGACCGTTCCGCGATCAGCGTCCGCTCCTGATCCCGAAGCTGTGCGGCGCGTTCGAACTGCTGCGCCGCCACCGCTTCATCCTTCTGCTCGCGGAGCTGGGAAATCCGGCCTTCCAGATCCTCGAGATCGGGCGGGAGTGCGGGACGGTGGATGCGGATCCGGCTCCCGGCCTCGTCGATCAGGTCGATGGCCTTGTCGGGGAGGAACCGATCCGAGATGTAGCGATCGGCGAGGTTCGCCGCGCTCACCAGTGCCTGGTCGGTGAACTCGACCTTGTGGTGGATCTCGTACTGATCGCGCAGCCCCTGCAGGATCTGAATCGTGTCGGAAACGGTGGGCTCGTCGACCTGAATCGGCTGAAAGCGCCGTTCCAGCGCCGAGTCCTTTTCGAGGTACTTGCGGTACTCCTCGAGCGTGGTGGCACCGATTGTCTGCAGTTCGCCGCGTGCCAGCATCGGCTTGAGGATGCTGGCGGCGTCGATGGCCCCTTCGGCAGCTCCGGCTCCGACGAGCGTGTGGATCTCGTCGATGAAGAGAATGATGTCGCCGCGGGTCCTGATCTCCTTCAGCACCTTCTTCAGGCGCTCCTCGAAGTCACCGCGGTACCGGGATCCGGCGACCAGAGCACCGAGATCCAGGGTGTAGAGGTGCTTGTTGTTCAGCGTCTCGGGGACGTCCCCGCTCACGATGCGCTGGGCGAGGCCCTCGACGATGGCGGTCTTGCCGACGCCCGGCTCGCCGATGAGCACCGGGTTGTTCTTGGTGCGACGGCTCAAGACCTGCATGACCCGTTCGATCTCCGTCTGGCGGCCGATCACCGGGTCGAGCTTCTTCTCCCGGGCCAGCTGGGTGTAGTTGCGCCCGAACTGGTCGAGCACGGTCGAACCCGAGGATGAAGCCTCCTGGGGAGCGCCGCGTCCCGAACCCTGGGGAGCGCCGCCGGGGGGCTGGTCACCGCCCTGAACGCCCGACAGCAGCTGGATGACCGTTTGACGAACCTTGTGGAGCTCGGCGCCGAGCTTCTGCAGTACCTGCGCCGCAACACCTTCGCCCTCGCGAATCAGCCCGAGGAGGATGTGCTCGGTGCCGATGTAGTTGTGGCCCAGCTGCAATGCCTCGCGCAGGCTGAGCTCGAGAACCTTCTTCGCACGCGGAGTGAACGGAATGTGCCCGCTCGGCGCCTGCGCCCCCTGGCCGATGATCTCGACGACCTGTGAACGAACCGACTCGAGGCTGATGCCCATTCCTTCGAGAGCACGGGCGGCGACGCCTTCACCCTCGTGGATCAAGCCGAGGAGGATGTGCTCGGTCCCGATGTAGTTGTGGTTGAGGAGGCGCGCTTCCTCTTGTGCAAGGACGACAACTCGTCGGGCTCGGTCGGTAAACCGCTCAAACACCTCATTCACCCCTAGAGACAGCTAGTGGCGCTACGGAAATCCCGTGGGCGCCCCCGTCAGTATAGAGCCTGGTGGGTACTAGCCACGGAAGGCCTTTGGAGCGTTGTCGGCCATTGTGCCGTGACGCTTGAGGATCAGAGGTAGGGCCGGACGGCTCACTATGCTCCGCGGACGATGGATGCTCCCCCGCTGCAGAGCCTGGTGCCGATTCCCGCCGTCTGGGAACGCCTCGAGCATGTCGAGCGCCGCCTGTTCGAAGTGACGACGACGGACAACGACTTCCTCACCGAAATCGCGCAGCACCTGCTCGAGGCCGGCGGCAAGCGATACCGCCCGCTGCTGGCGCAGGTCGCCGCCGAGCTGGGCGCCGCCACCGACGGGGGCCCGGTCGAGGCCGGCGTCGCCGTCGAACTCGTGCACGTTGGTTCGCTGTACCACGACGACGTGATCGACGAAGCGGAAACGCGCCGGGGGGCCTCGGCCGCCAACACGAACTGGACCAACACCGTTGCCATCCTCGCCGGCGACTTCCTCCTGGCGAAAGCATCCGAGATCGCAGCGCCGCTCGGAGAAGAGTCGGTCGCGTTGCTGGCCCGCACCTACGCCACCCTGTGTGCAGGCCAGGTGCGGGAACTGCAGCTCGTCGACAGCCTCGACCACACCGACGACGACTATTTCGCGGTGATCGGCGGCAAGAGCGCCAGCCTCATCCGGACCTCGGCTCGCCTCGGGGCACTGGCGTCGGGCGCCTCCCGCACCGCCGTCGACGCAATCTCCGAATGGGCCTGGGAGATGGGCATGGTGTTCCAGATCGCCGACGACGCCCTCGACTACGTCGCGACCGACGAGTTTCTCGGGAAACCGGCAGGATCCGACATGCAGGAGGGCGTGTTCACCCTGCCGCTCCTCTACGCCGTTGCCGGCGACAACGGCCCCGAGCTGCGCCAACTCCTGGCAGGCCCCCGGCCTTTCCCGCCCGAAACCGTCGCAAAAGTCATCGCCATCGTGCGCAGTGGCGGGTATGTCGACCTGGCCATCGACGAAGCGCGACGGCGACTCGAAATCGCAGCCGCGGCGGCGGCACAGCTGCAGGATCCGACCCTGACCCCGATTCTGCGGGGCCTCGGCGACTACCTCGTCGACCGGGTCGAGCTTGCCCGGAACGGCTGATCGTCCTCAGGGATCGACGGCAGTCCGTTCGGTCCGCCCTCCAACCGATACCGGTACATCGAGATGGCTCGCTGCGCGATCTGGTCCTCGGGCTCTCCCGTGAGGTCGGAGCGTGCGCTGAGCCACGCCCACAGATCACCCCGCACCGAGACCACGCCGCTCCTGCGTTCCCGACTCAGCGCGAGATACACGGCAAAGACCTCTCCGATCAGGAACAGCACGGCGACCAGGATCGTTCGGGTGAAATTGTCGCCGTGCCAGATTTCGACGAGTTCGCGCCCGGATGCTCCCTGCGAGCGAAACGACCGGAACAGATAGATGAAGATGTACGTACCGGTCACGGCCAGGAATGCGCCGAGAACGACGAACGAGAATTTCCTGCGCATGCCGCTCACGACGGCACCTCCTTCGCGTCGAAGTCTGGATAGACACCCAATGGCCACACCGAGTTCGCCCGCACGAGCCAGGCCGGCCGCCGCCCGACCGTGAACGCCGTCATGACCCACACCACACCGGCAATGGTCAAGGGCACGGCGAGCGCCACCAGCGGACCAACCACCCAGGCGCGACGATCCGGGCTGACATGAATGCCGGCCTCGATCCCGGCTACCGCCGAGACCACCGCCAAGATGAGGGCGGTGAAGGCGAGGATCAAGGCGCGACCCGGCGAGCGCGGCACCCGCAACACCTGAGCCGGACCCGGCGCCCGCCCGTCGACGACGGCGGCGAGATCGCTGACCCGGCCCCGGGCGCTCCGCTCCTCCATCACCCGGCGGCGGTGGGCCGACAGCGGGAACTTCTTCGAAAACCAGTCGACGACGAGCACGAGCACAGACAGCAGAAAGCCGGCCCCCATGAGGCCGGGAACGAGCACGTTGAACCCCTGCTCGTGATCATCAGTCCACTCGGCAACCCAGCGCATCTTCATCCCGTTACCTCCCGGACCACCCTGACCGTGCCTTCGGTTCCATCGACCTCGACGACCATGCCGTCGACAAAGAGCGCCGTGGCCGCGGCGATATTGAGGACGGCGGGCACACCGAACTCCCTGGCCACGATCGCGGCGTGCGACAGCGGGCCGCCGCGCTCGATGATCATGGCCCCGGCGCGCTGCATGAGCGGCACCCACGACGGATCGGTCGCCGGCGCGACCAGGACCGACCCCGGCTCCATGTCGTCTGCCTGTGCCGGGTCGTGGACCACTCGCACCGGTCCCGTGTGCCGTCCCGGGCTGGCGGCCCAGCCTTTGATCGCCTCGTCCGACGACATTTCCACATAGCGCGGTCCCGCCCGTTCGCTGCGCATCTGCTCGAGAATCATCAGCCGGCGGAGGACTTCTGTGGACGGCAGCGGATTTCGCTCGAGCAGGGCATCCTCCACTTCCCAGTCGGCGTAGAGCTCGATGTGCTCGCCGTGCTCGAGCCATCCCCGTTGCGCGAAGCGGCGACCGATCTCTCCGATGACCGCACGCTCGCGCCCGCCGAGTGCCAGGAGCGACGCCTTGGACCTCTCCCGAAGCGCCAGGAGACGAACGGCATCATCGACCATGTTGCGGACCATCCTCAGGCGAAGATCGATCACCTGGCCGGTCACGATCCTGGTCGTCCTCCACCGGGGCAGCGAGGTCAACGTCTGTTCCAAAGCCTCGAGCTCATCGGCGACGTCCGGAGCGGAGACCGGGTCCACGTGGACCGCCAGGGCGGCAAATACGCGTTGCTCGTGCTCGAGCCATGTCGGCCCGGCATACATGGCTGCAGAGCCGGCACGCTCGAGTTCGTTGCGCAGCGCCGTGACGAAGCCGAGACCGACCGGTCCCAGCTCTTTCAGACGGATGACGACATCGTCGCCGCCGTCGCGAAGCACGCTGCGGATGCCGTCCACGTGCTGCTCCGGGCACTGCGCCAGAACCCGCCCGGCGCGCTCCATTGGTCCGTCGGTGACCCCGGCGGTGCGGGTCAAGCGCTGCGTCCACACCGAGGCGTCGTCCCCGAGCCACTTCCGCAACGTCTCCTCGAGCGCGCGATACGCGGCAACGGCGGCCGCGGCGACCATCATCTCGGCGCGAACGCCAGGCGCCGCGAGGTCACGCAGGCGGGCACGGTAGGCGACGAGTTCGGCGTCGAGCAGCCGGGAGACGTCGATCGGGTCCTGGAGCACCGCTCCGACGGTGCGCACGAACGACGACGCTTGATCCGCAGCATCGTTGCGGACCCGGTACGCACGCAGGTTGGAGAGCAACGATCCGCGCCGCTTCTGCGGTGGCTGCGCATCCGGAGCGATGTTGGTGTAGAGACCTTGCAGATCTGCCGCCGACCATCCCGGAATGCGCGCCGCCACCCTCTCCAGCGTTCCCAGATCGAGGTAGGCCCGACCGCGGCGACGGGCGAGAAACATATAGGTGCGGCGAGCTTCGACGGGCAACGCTCCAAGCCGGTGGAACAGGTACCGGAAGGAGTTCTCCACCATCGGCGCGTTCATGGTCCACATCAGGGGCGACAAGACGCCGGGCAGCATCTCGGCGACGGGATCGGCGAGCAGCTTGCTGTCGGCGATCGGCGGGGTATCGAAGCCGTCCCCGGTCCCGCGGGCGATCAGATCGATCGTGGTGATCGGACGAGCCTGCAGGACCCAAACCCGGCCCTCGACCGCGCTCCACTCGACATCCTGGCGGACGTCGTCGAACTGCTCTTCGACCCGCAAGGCCGTGTGTGCGGCCTCCCGGATCACCCTATCGACGGTGTCGGCCCCGACCGGCTGCAACCCGGGGCGGCGGAGCAGATGAACCATGGGCGTGGCCCGGCCTGAGACGAGCTCTTCGCCGAAGCCCCGGACGGCTTCGACACGGATCAGGTGTGGATGGGTCGGATCGGAGGTGAATACCACACCACTCAACTCGGCCGGTATCAACTGCTGCAGTATCACCGCCATGCCGAGCTCGAGATCAGGGATTTCGAGCTGGCGACGGTACGACTCGGCTGCCGGATGCCACAGCGAGGCCCACACCCGCTTGACGGCCCGCTCGGTCTCGGCTGCTCCTTCCACCCCAATGACCGAGAGGTACTGGCCGGCGAACGAGGCACCTTCGAGATCCTCGGCTGTGGCCGACGAACGAACCGCCAGCACGGCGCCACGGCCGAGGTGGTCGGTGACGCGAGCGATGAGGGCCGACAGCGCAGCCGGCATCGGAGCCCCCAGGAACGCAGCTTCGATCTCGGCGTAGGTGTCTGCCATCTCCGACGGCTTCGGGAGCGGTCGCGAGCGCATCTCGGCGACCAGTCCGTCCAATCCGGATTCCCGTACAAAGAGGTGGTATGCGTCGGTCGTTACGGCGACGGCCGCAGGCACCGGAAAGCGCGCTGCGATGAGGCGGTCGAGCGACGCCGCCTTCGAGCCGACGCGTGCGGCGTCCTGACCACCGCCATCGAGCAGCCTCGTGAAGCGACCGTCGACGACGGACGCGGGAAAGATGGCCCCTCGTTCCATACATCGTTGAGGTTACCGAGGCATCGGGACGAGGGGCGCGGCATTCGCACGGAGTCCGAATTCACTAGTCCCCGGGCGCAGATGCCGGAGCAACTGGTACGGTCGGCCCGACGTGAAACGCTTCGTGATCGGAACCGTCCTCTTCCTCGGCCTCGCCAACCTCGCGATTCTCGTCGCGCATCGTCTGGCCGCTGCCCGCACCCGGGACGTCCGGCCGGAGAGAATCGAAGGCGTACCCAACCTGTACGCGGTCGGCGACGGCGTCCTCCGCAGCGGCAAGCCTACGGCGGAGGGCTACCGATCCCTGGCTGCGGCCGGCGTGGCGGCGCTGATCGATCTACGCGCCGAACCCAAGGAACCGCCGCCCCCCGACGACTATGCGGTTCCCGTCGTCGATCTTCCGGTGCGCGACGGCCAGCCCCCTGCATCCGAGCAGGTCGACGCCATGCTGTACGTGCTCGACGACGCCTCCGGACCGGTCGTCGTTCATTGCTCGGCCGGGGTCGGGCGGACGGGATCGATGGTTGCGGCATACGAGGTCATGCGGCTCGGCACGAACCCTCCTGCCGCGGCAGCCGGCATGCTGGCGGTGGGGCCGCCCTCGCTCGAGCAGATCTTGTGGGTGCTCGGGCTCACCCCCGACGGACCCGTTCGCGTGCCGTTGCTCGTGGTGGCGCTGAGCCGGATCCTGGACGCCCCGCGCCGTGCCTGGTCGCGGATACGGCAAGCCGCACAGCAGCTGGCTGCGATGAGGCGATAGCTCTCAGCTCTCCGGTTTGAGGTGCGGGAACAGGATCACTTCGCGAATCGAAGCCTGGTCGGTCAGGAGCATCACCAGGCGATCAACGCCCAGGCCCATGCCTCCGGTCGGTGGCAGCCCGTACTCGAGGGCCCGGATGTAGTCCTCGTCGATGGGGTGCGCTTCGTCGTCGCCGGCGGCGCGTGCCGCCGCCTGAGCCTCGAAACGGCGGCGCTGCTCGGCGGGGTCGTTGAGTTCGCTGAAGGCGTTGGCCAGCTCCCGCCCCATCACGATCAGTTCGAATCGCTCGGTCAACGCCGGATCGTCGCGGTGCGTGCGCGCCAGCGGCGATATCTCCTTGGGAAAGTCCATGACCACCGTGGGCTGAAGGAGGTCGGCCTCGGTCGTCTCCTCGAAGACCTCTTCGACGATCTTGCCGATGGGCCAGCCGTCCTCGACTTCGATGCCCAGCGCTGCCGCCCGCGCCGCCGCCTCGCCGGTCGCCATCGTTGTTGCGAACTCGGTACCGGTCGCCTCCTCGATGGCGCCCAGATACGTCACACGCCGGTAGGGCGGAGTCAGATCGAGATCGACACCCTGGTACGACACCTTCGTGCCGCCGGTCGCCCCAACGGCGGTGGCCGCCACCAGAGCTTCGGTGAGATCGATCATGTCGAAGTAGTCGGCGAAGGCCTGATACACCTCGAGCATCGTGAACTCCGGGTTGTGGCGCGGAGACATCCCTTCATTGCGAAAGTTGCGGTTGATCTCGAACACCCGCTCCACACCGCCGACCACCAGACGCTTGAGATACAGCTCCGGCGCGATCCTGAGGTACATGTCCAGTCCCAGGGTGTTGTGATGGGTGCGAAAGGGACGGGCCAGCGCACCGCCGGGCTGCAGTTGCAGCATCGGGGTCTCCACCTCGAGGAAACCACGCCCCTCGAGCTCGGATCGCAGTGTCCGCACCACGAGCGACCGGGCCTCCATGATGCGCCGGGCCTCCTCGTTGACGATCAGGTCGAGATAGCGCTGGCGGTGTCTCGTCTCGAGATCGGAGAGGCCGTGCCACTTCTCAGGCAGCGGACGGATCGCCTTGGCGAGCAACAAGAACTCCTCTACGCGTACCGAGAGTTCACCTCGCCGCGTCGTCATGACCTCGCCCGAGGCCCCGACCCAATCACCGAGATCGAGGTCGGCGAAGCGATCGAAGTCGTCCCCCAGCAGGCCCTGGTCGACGAACAGCTGAATCCGTCCCGATGCGTCCTGGAGAACGGCGAACACGAGCTTGCCGATGTTGCGCAGCATCATCACCCGGCCGGCGACGGATACCCGGGTACCGGTGTCGACCTCGGGTTCCAGCTCGCCGAACTCGGCGTGGATCTCCGCCGCGGTCGACGACGGCGCGAACCGCACCGGATACGGATCGGTGCCGGAGTCCCGCAGCGCTTCGATCTTGGCGAGCCGCTGCTCGATCAGAGGGTGCTGGTCGTCGCTCACTGGTTCCGCTCGAAGATCTCTCTCAGTCCATGCAACGTGAGGAATTCGTCGACGATGTCGACCGTCGCACAATGGGGCACGATGGTAGAGGCGAGGCCACCTGTTGCCAGAACGTTGACCGCGCCGTCGAACTCCGCGCTGATGCGGCCGATGATGCCGTCGACGAGCCCCGCATGCCCGTAGATCACTCCCGACTGGATCGCTTCCACGGTGTTCTTGCCGATCGGCGAGCGGGGCGGAAGAAACTCGACACGGCGCAACGCGGCCGTCGCCCCGATCAACGCATCGACGGAGATCTCCAGCCCCGGGGCAATGGCGCCACCGACGTACTCGCCGGCTGCGGATACGACGTCGAAGTTGGTCGATGTTCCGAAGTCGACGACGACGGCCGGAGCGCCGTAGCGTTCGACGGCGGCCAGGGCATTGATGATTCGATCGGCACCGACCTCGTGCGGGTTGTCGATGAGAATCGGGATGCCGGTTTTCACGCCGGGCTCTACGACAACCGTCGGGCCGGTTGCGATGTCCTCGGCGATGTGT
>JBFIQU010000027.1:0-13959 GCA_041609395.1 Acidimicrobiia bacterium
CGATCGACGTAGCCGATCCGGAACAGGCCACTTCGCTGCTCGCGTTCATCTGGCCGGATCAAGAGGCCCGCTGGACCCGCGCCCGCAACGCGATCGACCTGGCAGCCACCGCCGGCCTCGATCTGTCGGCGATGCGAGCGTCGGAATGGCTCGAACACGAACTCGCCGGGCGCCCGCACAACGGCTCGACGAGGGTCGTCGCCCACAGCTTCATGTGGCACTACATGCCGGAAGAGGAGCAGGCCAAGTGCGCCGACGTCATCGAACAGGCCGGAGCCGCCGCTACTTCTCAGAACCCGTTCGATCATGTGTCCTTAGAGCACTGGGGCGAGAAGCACAGCGAACTCCATCTGCAAACCTGGCCCGGCGACGAACGACGAGTGCTGGCCCACGCCCAGGCGCACGGAGCCTGGGTCAACTGGAAGCTCAGCTGAACAGGGTTGGGTGCCGGTCGTACCGTTCCAGGCCGGTCCAGGGTATGTGATCCATGAACACCCACGACCGGCGGTGGATGGCACTCGGACCCCATGCCTGCAGCGCCGCCTTGTGCCGGGGACAGGGATAGCCCTTGTTCTCGGCGAAGTTCCACAGCGGAAACTCTTCGTCGGCGGCGCGCATGAGGCGGTCGCGCGTGACCTTGGCGAGCATCGACGCCGCCGCGATCGACACGGACGTGGCATCGCCACGGATGAGACGTCGCGTCCGTCCCTCGGCTACGAAATCCCAGTTGCCGTCGACGAGCACGTAGTCGGGGGCGACGCCCAGCGCCGATATCGCCCGTTTGGCGGCGAGCCGTTGTGCATCAGACATGCCGAGCCGGTCGCACTCCTCCGGAGTGGCGTGACCAATTGCCCACCCGTCGCACCAATCCGCGACGCGATCGAACATGGCTTCCCGTTCCGGCTCGGTGAGCATCTTCGAGTCCCGGATCTTGTAGATCCGGCGATCCTTGGGCACGATGGCGGCGCCGACCGACAACGGGCCGGCCCACGAGCCCCGGCCCACCTCGTCGACACCGACGACGACCTCGTGACCGCGGTCCCACAGCTCCCGCTCGACGTCGAGTGTCGGCGATTTCGACTTGATTGCCTTCCGCAGCTTGGGAACCGTCTGGGTCATCGCGGCGAGCATACCGGGAAGGCGCAGATGGCCCGGGATCGCCCCGGCGGCGGGATCAGTTCCAGCGGGGATTGGCGGTGAACGTCGACAGCATCGCCACCGAACCCGGCTGGCGCCGCAGCACTGCCTGCCACAGCTGGGCCGGCTCGGGATCGAACGGGTCGTCGGGGTGGGCGGCGGCGACGATCCAATCACCGGACTCGACCTCGGCCTCCAGCTGACCTGCGGTCCAGCCGCTGTAACCGCTGAAGACCCGAACCGCCGAGATCCCCGGATAGTCGGCCGGAGTGCGGGACACGTCGAACAGCCCCGCCTCGTGCGCCACGTGCATCCATCCTTCACCACCGGACCCGACCGGACGCCGCCCCAACCCGATCGCCGTTTCCCGCTGCACCGGCCCACCGACGAACACCACCGGAGGCGCGGCGAGGTACCCCGACCAGATGGGGACGTATTCACCCGGATCGATGTCCGTGGGCCGGTTGATGATGACCCCCATGGCACCGTTGTCGTCGTGATCGCACAGCAACACGACGCTGCGGAAGAAGTTGGGGTCGAGCAAGGTGGGTCCGGCAACCAGGAGCCGGCCGGTCAGCACACCATCCATCTCAGGTGAGCGAAGCGGCCAGATTGGAAGCGGCGCGATGGGCGATCGACTGGATGGAGATCATCGGATTCACCCCGCTTGCAGTCGGAAAACACGAACCATCCATGACGAAGAGTCCGGGCACTCCGTGCACCTGGTTGGTGGCATCGACCACCGAGGTCCTGGGATCGCTCCCCATGCGTGCCGAACCCATCTGATGGAAGGAGAGATAGATGGTTTGATTGGGACCGTACCCGGCATCGCGCCACGCCGACTCGAACTCGTGACCGTCGCGGTCTCCGCCGGGATGCATACGAACCGGCCGCAGCGTCGAAGCGACGATTTCGGAGGCTCCGGCCGCCGCCATCAGCTCGAAGCCGCGCCGGACGCCCTCCCGGAAATGCGCCGCGTCGCGCGTGTCGAGGCCATAGGTCCAGACGGGTCTCCCGTCGCGACGGACCTTGACCCTTCCCGCCGAGTAGTCGCGGAGCAGGATCCCGACCGGTGCCCAGTGCCGCAGCGCATAGAGGTCGTCCTTGAACTGCCGGCCGTCCTCCCAGGGAATGAACGTCGAGGGAAACGCGGGATGGACGGCTGCCGTCTCGAACCGGAAGCCGTAGCCGTTGCCGTCGAGGTCGGCGAACTCGTCGCTGTGGACGGCCTGCATGATCCCGGTCCACGGCTCGACCGGATCGGGGAAGCGACCCCAGACCACCGTCACCGGGTGCAGGCGCAGAAAGCGGCCGACGGCCTTTCCGCCGACTCCCGATCGCAACAGGATTGCGGGCGTGTTCAACGCTCCGGCGGCGAGCACCACCGCCCGGGCTCGAACAGTGACGGGGTGTCCATTGGCGATCGCTTCGACCCCGGTAGCGGCTCCGTCATGGAAAAGGATCCGATGGACGTCGGCACCCACGATGAACCGTGCTCCGTGCCCGGCGGCGTCCTCGAGCCACGTGCGCAGCGTCGACTGCTTGGCGGCACGGCGGCACCCGAGGCCGCAGAAGCCGCACTCGTCCGGTTCACACCCCACCACGTTGCGCGGCATGTAGTCGATGTGCCAGCCGAGTTCACGCAGCGCCTTCTCGATCAGCTCCTCGCGCCCGGACGGCTCGTTGTGGTCCCGGTTGATTCCCAGCCTCGCGTGGACCGCGTCTGAGGCGCTCCGGTAGTCGGGGCCGGTGAAGACCTCGTCGAACCCTGCTTCCCGGTCCCACTCGGCGCGAACGTCTTCGGGAGTTGCGAACGACGTCGTGTAGTTGACCACTGTTCCGCCGCCCAGCGTGGAGCCGGCCAGGATCGATACGGCTCCATCCGGAGTGCTCCCGAGGTTGTGGTCGAGGTACAGGCGTTGGTACGCATCCGATTCGAGATGGGTGAAGTCGGCCTCGTTGTGGTAGCCGCCCTTCTCCACCACGACGACGTCGAGACCGGCTGCAGCCAGCACCGCCGCCGCCGGCCCCCCACCGGCGCCCGATCCGACCACCACGACGTCGGCGGTGAGCGCCGTGGGACGATCGACGACGACCGGAAGCAGGCGTTTGGGCTCGTCGGGTGGAGGTCCGTCGGGTCCGGGATATCCCATTGCGAGCCACGGCGGCCACCCATCGCCGGGATCGCGCGGTGCGGTGAACAGAAAGCCGGCCAACGATTTCAGAGCCCGGTAGCCCTGACGAACTTGATTGAGCCGGGATGCCGCCATGCGGCGCAGGGCTGCTTCACGCTCCGGAGCGGTGAGATCACGGAATGGCTTCGGCCGGCCGTAGAGGGCGAGGGCGCCGGCACGGCTCGAGAGCAAGGACAGCAACCGTTCCAGATCGCCCCTCGCAACCGGACTGAGCTTGGCAAGGACGAGGTGTTCGAATTCCTCGGCGAGATCGAGGTCGGACGCGGCGTGACCACCGGGGGTGTGGGCGGTCCGCGGCAGAAACGTGTCGGCGACGGCGCAGAACGTGCCGACCAGCTCCGGTGCCAGCCCCGACATGCTCATGATGGTCCGGTGGCCCGAGCAGGCTCGACTGCCGCATCGGCGCCTTCTCGGGGTGGACGACCGTGCGCTCCCAGCCGGTACAGACCGCCGCTCAGCTGTCGCACACGGCCTCCCTCACATCACGAAGATTTCGCCGTTGCGGTCCTCGATCTCGATGGCGACTACGAAGGACGGCCGCAGCGGCCACCCTTCGAGAACCGCTTCGGCCTGGATGTTGCACCCCGCCCGGAACGTCGGCCACGGCTCACCCCGATGCGCCTTCCCGATGTCGACCATATACCCCCGTGCCGCCTCCACGAAGCCGTCCCCCATGTCGAACCCCTCGAGGTGGACGACCGCCAGATCGAGGTCGTTGCACCGCCGCACCATCGCCACGACGGCGTCGCGAGGGTAGAAGCCCTCGTCCTCTTCACCCCGGTGGGCCGCGGCATCGTCGAAAGCATCGGCCAGAACCCCAACTGCGCCGAGGTCATCGGAGCCCTCGTAATCGCCGGCGTCGTCGTTTCTCCCGGTCTCAGTCCCGAGAGCGGTCCGAAGCTCGGAGAGTTCCTCCCCATCGTCGGGGGTGACGACGCGGGCGGCGAGTTCGAGGACGCGCATGAGTTCGGCGACTTCGAGGACTCGAGGCTCTCCATCCGGAGTCGGATAGAGCTGGGTCATGACGTCCACTCCGTCGAAGTAGACCTGGCCCACGAATTCGTCGTCCTCCCACAGTTCGGCGACCGGATCGTCCCACCCCTCGGGCGTGGTCTCCTTGAAGAACATACTCATGTCACAACCTGCCGGGCCGGGAGTCCCGCAGCAGACCCGAACCGGAGGTCCGCGCCGAAAGTTCCTCGATGGCGACGGCCACGATCCAGCCTTCATCGGGGGCCTCGGCGGGAAAGACGAGCGCCGACGAGGAAAGCCGCCGGTACTTTTCACGGAGCAGCCGCTCCGCCGTGGTTGTGCGCGCGGGGTCGTCGACGACGGTAGCCCTACCGAAGATGACGACGCTCGACCACTCTCCGGTCACGACGTCGTAGTTGCTGATCTCGATGCACACCCGGGGATGGGCGCGCAGTGCATCGAGCCTCTTTCCGGCTCCCGTTCGAAACAACACCTCGTTGTCGTCGACCACGAATGAAATCGCGGTCACATACGGGTCCCCGTCGGCAACGACGCCGATTCGAGCCACGGGCTCGTGGTCGAGGAGTTGCTGCGCTACCGCCCTGTTGAGTTCTCTCACTACCTCACCTCGCGGAGACGACCTTACCGGGCGACGACGGCCCGGAAGTCGGGACCGGCGGGCCGCACCAGTTGATCGAAACTACAGTCCTCGGGATTCTTGTCCGGTCGCCAGCGCTCGAAACGAGTGGCATGGCGAAACCTGCCTCCTGTCAACTGGTCGTAGCTGACCTGGAGAACGAGTTCGGGCCGCACCGGGACCCACGACAAGTCCTTGCCGGCGCTCCACCGACTCTCGGCGCCCGGCCGCCTCACGTCCTCGCCGAACGAGTCCTCCTGCCGCAAAGGCTCGAGGAGCTTCAATATCTCGACCCGATCGGTGTCCCCGAACCCGGAACAGTGACCGATGAAATGGAGCTCGCCGTCGCCGGTGTACAGGCCGAGGAGCAGCGAGCCGATCTTGTCGCCGTCCTTGTGGATCCGGTAGCCACCGATCACGACGTCGGCGTCGCGCCGGTGCTTGATCTTGAACATGGCTCGCTCTCCCGACTTGTAGGCCAGGTCGAGACGCTTGGCGATGATGCCGTCGCAGCCGGCCGACTCGAACTCGTCGAACCAGCGCTCGGCGAGCGTCAGGTTCTCGGTCGACGGCGTGAGATGCCATCCCACCGGAGCGGTCCGCATCACGCTCTCCAGCCGCTGTCGCCGAGCCGAGAACGGTTCGTCACGCACGTCCTCGCCGGCGACGGCCAGCACGTCGAATGCGACGAACTCGGCGGGCGTCGCGGCGGCCAGCATGGTGACCCGGGACGCAGCGGGGTGGAGACGGTTCTGCAGGGCATCGAAGTCGAGCGAGCCGTCTTGCACCACGATGATCTCACCGTCGAGCACCGTCCCGGAAGGCAGGCTCTGCAGTGTTTCGGTCAGCTCCGGGAAGTAGCGCAGCAGCGGTCGCTCGTTGCGGCTGTCGAGACGTGGGGCGGGGCCACACCAGGCGAGCGCCCGAAATCCGTCCCACTTGGGCTCGTAGGCAAAACCGGGCGGCGTGGGGAAGGTGTCCCGAACCCGGGCCTCCATCGTGGCGAGCGGTGGTGTGAACGGCCAATCTCCCATCGCGGCGAAGGCTAACCGCCGAGGGCATCCACCAACCTGTCGACGAACGGCGCCTGTGCCGGGTTGAGCTTCCTCCGGGCCGTGCCGGGATCGACCCAGGCGGCCCGGTCGATTTCGGGGAATGCGACGATACGCCCCGATCGCGGCGGCCACTCGAGGTCGAAGGTGTTGGCGGCGATTGCCGACACATCCAGGTCGCCTTCGACCGCCCACGCTTCGACCACCTTGCCGGCTTTCTGGGTGATCGTGCCCAGCGGCCGGGGATCCCCCGGCGGCGGTTCGATACCCAGCTCTTCGGTGAACTCGCGACGGGCGGCCGCCAGCGGATCCTCTCCGGCGTCGACCTCGCCTTTCGGGATCGACCAGGCGCCCTCGTCCTTCTTGGCCCAGTACGGTCCGCCGGGATGGACGATGAGCAACTCCAGCGCCGGATCGAGGCGGTACAGCAGCAACCCGGCCGAAGCCGTCACCCGGAAAACCTGTTGTAGGAAACGAGGTCGGCGATGGACGTGCGCCCCGCAGGTAGCCAGCCGGACCGGGCCTGGCGCTGGCGCCGCTCGGCCGCTTCGTCCGGATATCCCAGCGCAACGGCCCAGCGCAGTGAGTGGTCGGACGGGATGGACAGCACGGCATGAGCCTTGTCCTGGTCGTGCAGGGTCACCGGACACGAGGCAACACCGAGGGCGGCGGCCGCAAGCATGATGTTCTGCGCGGCCCGCCCGATGTCGAAATCGTTGCCGTCGGGGGTGCGTACGAGCGCTACTCCGAGCGGCGCGTCACGGAGGGGTTTCGTGAAGCTTCCGGCCTCGCACAGGTCGTCCTTCACCGCGCCGTCGACGACGATGAATCTCCATCCTTGCCGGTTCTTTGAGCTTCCCGTCCAGCGGGCCGCCTCGAGGATGTGGTGCAGATCACCGTCGGACAGAGGCCGGTCTTCGTAATTGCGGACGACTCGCAGTCCGACGATGGCCTGATATGTGTCGCTGGATGGTTGCAACATGCCGTGAGCCTAGATCGCTCAGCTGCGAACGATCTCCCAGATCGTGCCGCGCCCGCTGACGACGTAGAGATTCCCGGCGGCGTCGGTGCCGAACGACGTCAGCTCCGGCACTGCCCCGAGATCGCCGCTCCAGTCGCGGGCATCGATGATGTTCCCGGCGGCGTCAACTGCGACGCTCCGCACGAACCCACGGCAGTAGTCGCCGTAGAAATAATGCCCCCCCAACTCCGGAATCGACGACCCCCGGTAGACGTAGCCTCCAGTGATCGAGCAGCCGTCGGAATGCGAGTACACGAGCACGGGCCGCTCGAGCTCGGATTGGTCGCACCCGGAGTTGCGAAAACACTCGAGCCCTTCGGTGATGGGCCAGCCGTAGTTGCGGACCGGCTCGAATCCCGGCTCGTTCCACGTCAGAACCGTGGCGTTGATCTCTTCCCACTCGTTCTGCCCCACATCGGCGATCCAGAGGCGGTTGCCCGGTACATCGAATGCGAATCGCCACGGGTTGCGCAGACCATACGCCCAGATCTCGAGAGCACCTGCGAGATTTCCGGGTACCCCGCCGTCGACGAACGGGTTGTCCTCCGGCACCCCGTACTCCCCGGCATCGGTGGCTGCCACGTCGATGCGCAACATCGATCCCAACAGGGTGGTCGGATCCTGCCCTTGTCCGAAGGTGTCGTTGGCGCCGCCGCCGTCGCCCATCCCGACGTAGAGATAGCCGTCCGGTCCGAATGCGATCATTCCGCCGTTGTGGTTGCCGGCGGGCTGCCGGATCGAGAGCAGCACCCGTTCGGAGTCGGGATCCGCCGCACCGTCATCGCCGAAACGGAATTCCGAGATCCTGGTGGCCCGTCCGCCGCGATCGGTGACGTAGTTGACGTAGAAACGGCCGTTCGCGCCGAAGTCCGGATGAAACGCCAGACCGAGCAGGCCCTGTTCCCCGCTGTAGACGACCCGGTCCCGGATGTCGAGGCTGACGGTCGGGCCGGCGTCGCTCAGGAGGTGGATCAGGCCGGATTGATCGACGACGAACAGCCTGCCGTCGCCGGGGGGACTCGTGACGAACACAGGTTGCTCGAAGCCACCTGCCACCTCCCGCAGAGCGAGCCTGAGGTCGGCCGGAGCCGGCTGCGGCTCTGTCGGGGCCAGAATCGTGGTCGTGGTGGCTCCGGGGTCGGTGGTGGTGGTCGTGGAGGTGGCCCCGGGATCGGTGGTGGGCGCCGCAGTCGCCGGCACCGTCGTCGCCGCCGACGACGTGGGCGGGGCTGCGGTCGTGGTCGTTGCCGAGCCGGAGACGGCGGTCGTCGACGAGGTCTCGCTCGACCCGGCACAGGCGGCCGCGACGAGGATCAGCGCCGCCACGGTCAACAGATGAAGCCTCACGGATCGGCAGCGTACCGGCACCCGACCGCTACTGATCGAGCACCAGCTCGCGGAGGAGATCGAGACCGACCGGCCCCGAATCGAGAACTCGGCGGTGGAATTCCTTCAGGTCGAAGTCGGGCCCGGCGACCCGACGGAACTCCTCGCGCAGGTCCAGGATGGCTCGCTCCCCGAGTTTGTAGCTGATGGCCTGTCCCGGCCATCCCAGATACCGGTTCATCTCCGACGCCGCGTAGTCGGGCTCGAGCAATGCGTAGGTCTGCAGCATCTCCACCCCGAGCTCGTACCGCCATGCCTCCCCGGGATGAAATGGCTGACCCTCGCGGATCGGCAGTTCGAGGTGGGACCCGATGTCGATGACGACCCGGCATGCCCGCAGCATTTGTCCGGCCAGCATTCCGAACACGTAGTCGGGTTGGTCGAGGAAGCCGAGTTCGTGCATGAGCCGCTCGGCGTACAGGGCCCAACCCTCGCCGTATCCCGGGTACCAGACCGCGAGCCGGTGGTAGCGGCTCAGCCGGTCGGACAGGGCGACCTGTACACCACACTGCAGATGGTGGCCGGGGAAGCCCTCGTGGTATGCCGTCGATATCTGGTCGTAGAGCGGGATACGCTCTTCGTCACCGAACGCGTACCAGACACACCCTCTGCGAGAGAAGTCTTCGCTTGGCTGCACGTAATAGGCACCGAGCGGTCCGCCGGGTGGGGCGATACGAACATCCAGTTCCCGTATCTGCGGAGGGACGTCGAAATGCTTGTCCCCGAGACGCCGCAGCGCCTCGTCCTGCATCGTGTGCATGGCGGCAACGAACTCATCGCGGGGCACCGAGCGGTCCGGATCCGTCTTGAGGAGATGATCGACGTCGGCAATGGACTGCCCGGGGGCGATGTCGGCAGCGGTTGCCTCCATCTCGCGTCGCAGGCGGGCCACCTCCCCCCATCCCCATTCGTACGCTTCGTGGGGATCGAGGCTTCGTCCCAGATACCGCTCTGCATTGGGGAGATAGCGCTCCAACCCGACGGGGTCGTGCGGCGTCGCTGCAGGCAGATACGTCTCTTCGAGGTACTCGGCGAGTTCGGCGAATCCGCGACGGGCTGCGGCAACGCCTGCGGCGAGGGGCGCCGTCAGATCGGCGAGCTCCGGGTGATCCGTCCGCAGGGTCGGCGGCAGCGTTTCGAACGCAGAGCCGTCCCCGGCGTGGTTGCGGGCCTGCTGGATGGCCGCCCGGGCCTGGCGTTCGGCCACCACCTTGCCGGCGCGACGGCCGGTGTCGAGCCGGTCGGAGTACTGGCGCAGTGCGGACGGCAACCCGTGGAGCCGGCTGATGATCGCCTCCCATCCGGCGCGGCTCTCCGTGTCCATGATGTCGAATACCTCTCGTACCTCCTGCAGCGTCGACGCCGAACTGGCCAGGTCGAGCAGGTGCTCGTCGCGCTCGAAGTAGTCGATCTCGTAGCGCAGATCCTCGAGGACGACCCGCTGCGCCAGGACCGACCAGCGGTCCTGTGGATCTGCATCGCGAAACTGCTGCCGGCTCTCTGCCAGCAGGTCGTGCATCCGGGCCGCACCCGCCGTTCCGAGGTCGTCCCACTCGCCATCGAAACCCGGCAGGCCCATGAAGGTTGCCGCGATCGGCGACTGCGCGGCGATCACGTCGACGAGGTCGGAACTCAGCTGATGAACGTCGGTCACGACGTCAGTCTGGCGGTTGGGGAATCGGCGTCAACTCACGTGCACGACGTCAGCGCGCCGATCCCGGCTTCGGCGGGAGGTCCTTGTCGAGGAGATCGGAATCGACCACGTCGTACCGGCTCATGTACGTCCCGATGAACGCCTGGATCGTGGCGGCAGCGGGTAGCGCCATGAGGGCCCCCGGCGCCCCCATCAGCGTTCCGCCGGCGATGGCGGAACCGAACGAGAGAGCCGGATGCAGGCTCATGGTGTGTTCGGTGAGTTTGGGACTCAGGAGGTAGTTCTCCACCTGCTGATACACGACGATGTAGACCACGACTGCCAGCGCCTTGGCCGGAGAGTCGAGCAGCGCGATCAGTGCCGGCAGCGCCCCGCCCAGATAGGTCCCGACGACCGGGATGAACTGCGAGAGGACCCCCATCCACAGCGCCAGCGTCAGCGCGAAGGGCACCCCGATGATCCGGAACGCGAAGTAGCCGGCAGTGGCCGATACGGCGGCAAGCAACGCTCGAGAGTAGAAATAGCCGCCCGTCTTTTCGATGGCGATCTGCCACGCCCGAAGCACCTCGCGCTGCCGGTCGGGCGGCAGCAACGAGCAGACTTTGCGCCGGAAGCGCGGACCGTCGGCCGTCAGATAGAACGTGAACAGCCCGATCGTGAGCAGCTGCAGGATCGTCGTGAGCAGAGCGGTACCGACCCCGAACACTCTCCCGGCGACATCTGCGGCGATACCTTGCAACTCCTGATCGAAGTCGATGAGGCTGTTGGTCAGCCGGTCCGGGTCGAAGTCGGCTCCGAATCGAGCTGCGAACTCGCTCAACCGGTCGAGATACCCGGGCAGCTCGTCGATCAGCTGGATTCCCTGATCGACGATCAGGGGGATCATCAGACCGACATATGCGCTGCCCCCGGCGATGATGGCGACGATGATGATCATCGTCGCCATGCCACGTCGCATCCCGCGGTTCGACAGCCAGTTGACACCGGGTTCGAGGGCGACCGACAGAAACAGCGATATCAGCAGCAGGATGAGCAGTCCCCGCAGCCGCTGCAGGATGCTGAGCCCGAAGAAGGCGAACGCCAGCGTGACCAGGATCATCAGCATGAGGCGGGGAATCCACGGCGGCATGCCGGCCGCCGGGAACCAGCGTTCCTGACGCTGTGGAGTCGCCGTATCGGTCATGGGTGCCGCGGAGCGTACTCCTCTGTGACCTGCAAACCGGGCTTTTGAGGACATGGGACTCAGCGGCATATACCGAGGAGTATGTTTCGAGGTATGGAGGTACGTAGGGCGGAGCGAGGCGACCTCCTCGGAATCGGACGAGTGGTCAACGCTTCATGTTGGGAGACGTACGCCGGGCTGTTGAAGCCATCGACGATCAACCTCGTACTCGAAACGGTCTACGCACCGTCGCTGCTCAAGCGCCGCCTCCTGGAGGGCGGCCTCCTGGTCGCCGTCGACGATGACAACCTCGTCATGGGATTCGCCATGGTCACCGACCATGCCGACTTTCTCGAGGTCGAGGCACTGTTCGTCGACCTCGATCAGCGCGGCCGCGGGATCGGGAGCAAGATCCTCGAAGCTGCCCATGCCGCCGCGACCGACAAGCCGCTCTGCGTCGATGTGCTCCTGGGCAGCGCCGAGGGCGAGTCGTTCCAGGAGGCCCTCGGATTCGTCCCCGGAGAGATCATCGAGCGCAACCTGGGGAGCGAGATGATCGTAGAACGCCGTTGGTGGCGAACCCGGCTGTGACGGCCGTTTACACTCGCCGGATGGCATCTTTCCGAGATCTTCCAAAAGCATTGCTCCACGACCATCTCGACGGTGGCGTTCGTGTCGAGACGATCGTGGAGCTCGCCGAAGCGGCCGGCGTCGAGCTGCCGGTGGCGGATCCGGTAAGCCTGGCACAGTGGTTCCACCAGGGAGAATCGGGTTCCCTGGAGAAGTACCTCGAGGCCTTCGACGTCGTCCTCGAGGTCATGCAGAGCGCCGAGGCGCTGGAGCGGATCGCCGAGGAGGCAGTGGTCGACTATGCCGCCGACGGGGTCGTCTATGCCGAGACCCGGTTTGGACCGTTGCTCCACCTGCGGGGCGGGCTCTCCCCCGATGCTGCCGTCGAAGCGGTTCTCGCCGGACTCCGTTCCGGCGTCGCCGCAACGGGAATCTCGGTCCACCTCATTCTCTCCGCGCTCCGCCAGCATTCCGGGGCCGAGCGCGTCGCCGAGCTGGCGGCGACGTACCGGTCTCGCGGCGTCGTCGGGTTCGATCTGGCCGGCCCCGAGAAGGGGTTTCCCTGCGACACCCACGGCGAGGCCATCACCACCGCCGCCGATCACGCGCTGCACCGCACCATCCATGCCGGCGAAGGTGACGGGCCGAACTCGATATTCCGGGCGCTGTTCCGATGCGGCGCCCACCGCATCGGTCACGGCGTGCGCATCATCGAGGCCACCGAGGTTCGCGACGGCGAGATCATCGCTCTCGACCCTCTCGCGGCCGCCGTCCGCGACCGGCGGATTCCGCTCGAAGTGTGCGTCACCTCGAACCTCCACACGGGAATTGCGGCGAACGTGAAGGACCATCCGATCGGCATGCTCTATCGAGCCGGGTTCGCAGTCACGCTCAACACCGACAACCGTCTGATGTCGGATGTGACCCTCAGCGGTGAATACGAGGCGGTCGCCGAGGCGCACGATCTGGCGATCACCGATCTCGGGGCAATGACCGCGACCGCACTCGAGGGCGGGTTCGCTCCGTGGCCGCTGCGGCAGCAGCTGCTGGCGGAAGTGGTGCGGCCGGCGTACGGGTTGTCCTGACCGGCCGGCTCAGCGCGACCCGGATCGCTCCCGGATCCAGGTGACGATGTAGTCGAGAGCTTCCTCTTTGCCGATCTCGTTGTGCGGTTCGTGCCGGAAATCGGGGAAGAGCTTGCGGGTCACGTTCGGCAGCGTTCCCAGGATCGCCGTCGACTGTGGCGTGACCAGCGTGTCGGAGCCACCGTGCACCACCAGGGCCGGTGTGCTGAACTCGCCCAGCCGGGCCCTCGTTTCCTCCATGGCCCGCATGATTTCGTTCCCCAGCTGGACTGTCACTTTGGTGTGAACGAGCGGATCGGCGAAGTACGCATCGCCGATGGCCGGGTCGCGGCTCAGCTGCTCGCCCTTGATGGGGTTCGCGACGGCAAGCGTCGGCGCTACGCGCTCCAGGCCCTTCGCCAGCAACTCCAGCGCTTTCGGGGCCGTACTCTCCAGCGCCGGTGCGGAGAGAACGTAGGCGTCGGGCTGGGGGTGGGAGCTCAGTGCGTAACGAAGCGCGATGAGGCCTCCCAACGAGTGTCCGTAGACGACCACGTACGGCGCGCGCTCGCGGATCATGGCGAGGTGGAGTTCAACGTCGTCGGTGTAGTCGTCGAACACGTGGATGTGGGCCCGGCGACCCTCGGAGGCACCGAATCCGGGCAGATCGAACGAGGTGACATCGATGCCGTGCTCCACGAAGTGGTCGCCGACGTGCTCGTAGCGTCCCGAGTGCTCGGCGATGCCGTGAACGATCAGGATCGCAGCCCAGGGGTCGGCGGCCTCCCAGCGGCGGGTGAGCACGCTGGTCCGGCGAGGTCCAATCGTCGTCGAAACGATGCTGGTCACGTGATTCCTTCCGATTGGTAGGCGGCCGATTCGTAGGCGGCCAGGGCTGCGCCGACAATGCCGGCGTTGTTCCGCAAGGCGGCGGGGACGAGACGGTAGCTGGTGCGGAGGGCGGGGAGGAATTGCTCGGAGTTCTTGGATATGCCCCCGCCGAAGATCACGAGATCGGGCGAGAACAGGCGGTCGATGTGGTCGAGATACACCTGGACCCGGGCAATCCACTCGTCCCAGGTGAGCTCGTTCTCCTCACGCAGCCGTGC
>JBFIQU010000028.1:0-13773 GCA_041609395.1 Acidimicrobiia bacterium
CCGTTCCCCACTCCGTCAGCCGGCTCGTTGCAGAGCGGCCCCGATTGCCCGCTTCGCCAGCACCGTCGCCAGGTGGCGCCGATAGTCACCGGAGGCGTACACATCGCCCATCGGATTGGTGATGAGATCGGCGATGGCGGTTGTCGCCGTCGCCACCGCATCGTCCTGGGCGGAGGTGCCGTTGAGCGACTCCACCGCGGACGACGCGTCGATGGCTGTCGCGGAGGCGCCACCGACGACGACCCGGAGGCCGTCCACGGTGTCACCCCGCTTCGCCGCCAGCGCAGCCACCCCGACAACGGCATAACTCGATGCCGGGTGCCGGTGTTTGAGATAGGCGCCTCCCGTTCCCTCCTGCGCCGGCACCGTCAACGAGGTGACGAGCTCACCGGGCTCGAGCGCCGTGCTGAACAGGTCCGTGAAGAAGTCGGCGGCTGCAATGCTGCGACTCCCGCCGGGTCCCTGTACGTTGATGGTGGCTCCCAGGGCGATCAAGACAGGCGGGAGATCCGCAGCGGGATCGGCGTGAGCAACGCTCCCGCCGATGGTGCCCCGGTTGCGAACCTGCATGTCGCCGATCATCCGGGCGGTCTCGGCCAGCACCGGAACCTTGGCGGCCACGACATCCGAGCCCGCCACCGCAGCATGGGTGGTGATGGCTCCGATCTCGACCGATCCGTTCGCTGCTGCGATACCGGACAGTGCGTCGATCCGGCCGATGTCGACCAGGATCGCCGGAGCGGCCAGTCGCTGCTTCATGACCGGGAGCAAGCTGTGTCCCCCGGCGAGCGGTCGGGCGCCGTCCTCGCTGAGATGCTGCAACGCCTCGTCGATGGATCCGGGTCGCCGATATTCGAATGTTGCTGAATGCATCGTCGACCTCCTCAGCTCTGCGCGTCCTGGATGGCACGCCACACCCGTTCCGGTGTGAGCGGCATGTCCACCTTGTCCACTCCGAGCGGTTGTAGTGCATCCATCACGGCGTTGTAGATGGTCGGTGTGGAACCGATCGTCCCCGCCTCGCCGATGCCCTTCACCCCCAGCGGGTTCACAGCGGTCGGCGTGACCGTGTGCGCCAGTTCGAACTCGGGAAGGAAGTCGGCCTTGGGCAACGCATAGTCCATCAGTGAGCTGGTCAGCAGCTGCCCGTTGTCGTCGTAGGCGACGCCCTCCCACAGCGCCTGGCCGATTCCCTGCACGATGCCGCCGTGGATCTGGCCCTCCACGATCATCGGATTGATATGCGGCCCGCAGTCGTCGACCGCCACGTACCTCTGGAGGTCGATCTCCCCGGTCTCCGCGTCTACCTCGACGACGGCAACGTGGGCTCCGAACGGGTACACGAAGTTCGACGGATTGAAGAATGCCGATGCTTCCAGCCCCGGTTCGGTGTCCTCCGGCAGGTTCCATGCCGTGTTCGCTGCCAGCGCGATGTCCTGGATCGTCTGCGCCGAGTCCGGTGAGCCCTTCACGTAGAACCTGCCGTCTTCGAACTCGATGTCGTCGACCGAAGCTTCGAGGAGATGAGCTGCGATCTTGCGGCCCTTGTCCTTGATGCGTTCGATCGCTCCCATCATCGCCCCGCTGGCGACGGCGGTCGTGCGGCTTCCATAGGTGCCCCATCCCATCGGGGTGCGGCCGGTATCGCCGTAGGTCACCGTCACGTCGTCGATGTCGACGCCGAGTTGGTCGGCAACGATCTGGGCAAAGGTGGTCTCCTCGCCTTGCCCGTGCGGGTTCACGCCGACGAGAAGCTCGACCTTGCCGCTGGGATGGAATCGAACAATGGAGCTCTCCCAGAGTCCACCGCCGAATCCAACGGCCCCGGCGACCTCCGATGGTCCCAGTCCGCAGATCTCTGCGTAGGTCACCACCCCGATGCCGACGTACCGGCCCTGCTCGCGTAGCTCCCGCTGGCTGTTGCGCAGCGCCTTGTAGTCGGCGAGATCGAGCACCTTGTCGAGGGCCGCTGCGTAGTTGCCGGTGTCGTAGATCAAGCCGGTCGCTACCTCGTGACCGTCGGTGAAAGGCGGAATCAGGTTGAGACGGCGCACCTCGACCGGGTCCATCTCGAGCTTGTGGGCGAGCTTGTCGACCATCCGTTCGAGCATGAACGCAGCTTCGGGCCGGCCGGCTCCGCGGTACGCGTCGACCGGGGTGGTGTTCGTGAACACGCCGTAGACGTCCTCGTGGATGTTGTCGATCGTGTACACGCCCGACAGCATCAGACCATGCAGGATGGTGGGCACTCCGGTCGACGCCGTCGACAGGTATGCACCCAGGTTCGCATACGTCTTGGCCCGCACCCCGAGGATCTTGCCCTCGGACGTCGCCGCCAGCTCTACGTACTCGATGTGATCCCGCCCGTGGATCGTGGCCTGGAAGTTCTCGCTGCGGGTCTCCGTCCACTTCACCGGGCGTCCGGTCTGCATCGAAGCGAACACGACCATCGAATCTTCCGGGTAGTGGGGGATCTTCGAACCGAAACCGCCACCGACGTCGGGTGCAATGACCCGGATCTTGTGTTCCGGCACGGGGGTGTCGAGCGACAGCAGGAACCGCACGATGTGGGGGTTCTGGCTCGTCACCCAGAGCGTCAGCTCCTCCATCGCCGGATCCCATTGCGCCAGTGCCGACCGGGGCTCCATCGCCGTCGGTATGAGGCGCTGGTTGATGATCTTCTCCTCGACGATCACATCCGCCGCGTCGAACGCCGCAGCGACATCGCCGCCGGAGACGGTCCAGTGGAAACAGACGTTGGCCGGCACGTCGGCATGGAGCTGCGCCGCGCCGTCGGCGGTCGCCTTCTCGGCGTCGACGACGACATCGAGCGGTTCGTAGCCGACGTCCACGGCATACGCCGCGTCGCGTGCCTGGTAGTCGGTGCCGGCGACCACGATCGCCACCGCATCGCCCACGTATCGCACCGTGTCGACCGCGATCGGGGGATGCTCCGGTGTCTTCGTGTCGGAGTCGGGCACCACCCAGGCGCACGGGATACCGCCGAATCCGGCAGCAGCGATGTCGGCGCCGGTGAACACACCGATCACGCCTTCCATTCCGGCCGCCGGCGTCGTATCGATCCCTGTGATCCGGGCGTGGGCGTAGGGAGACCGAACGACCGCCATGTGCACCATTCCGGGCAGCACGAGATCGTCGGTGTACTTCCCGATTCCGGTCACGAAACGCGCGTCCTCTTTGCGTTTGACGGCCCGTCCGAAAGGTCTGGTCGTCGTCATGTCGCCGTCCCCCTTGCTGCCGCACGATGCTCTGCGTCACGCAAGGTCGAATGCGTGTGCGTCTCGTCGCCCTCGAAGGGGCTGTGCGGCGTCGCTTCCGCTCCGGCGTGGCGGATGGCACGCACGATGTTCTCGTATCCGGTGCAACGGCACAGGTTGCCTTCCAGCGCGTGCCGGATCTCGGCGTCGCTGGCTCCGGGGTGGGCCTCGACGATCTTGGTGGCCGTCATGATCATTCCCGGAGTGCAGAAACCGCACTGCAAACCGTGCTTCTCCCGGAAGGCCTCCTGCATGGGGTGCAGCTTCCCGTTGCTGCGAATTCCCTCGATCGTCGTGACGGTGCCGCCGTCCGCCTGGACGGCAAGGATCATGCACGACTTGACGGCGTTGCCGTCGAGGTGGATGGTGCATGATCCACACTGGCCGGTATCGCACCCGATGTTGGTCCCGGTCAAGCCGATGTGATCCCTGATGAAGTCGACGAGTAAGAGACGGGCCTCGACTTCCCGCTCGTAACTCGTGCCGTTGATGGTGACTGAGACTCTCAAACCGGCCTCCTCTCGTCGGCGTCGCGGGAGGGCCGGGCCGAGCGGGGCGGTGCGATCGGAGGCACGCCGGGGGCGCGCAAGACGGCCCTCGTTCTGGGCCGAAACCTAACGATCGCCTGCGGGCGGTGTCGGTCCGAACGCGGTCCTGGCTCGCCTCGCGAAAAAAACCTCTAGAGCCCGGGCGGTGGGGAACAGTCCGGGCACCAGTACGTGACACGGGGCGGGTTGCCGAGCTCACCCGACTCGATCACCGATCCGCATCGGGAACAGGGGCGCCCTCTGCAGTCGTACACCCAGTGATCTCGATCGCGATATCCGGTCGTCGAGCGAGCCCCGGGCCGGCGGTTGGCCAGCAACAGTCGCCGGCCCCGCTCGAACAGGCGCTCGATGCGCTGCGGTTCGAGGGTGGTTGGATCGGTAGACGGGTGGACCCTCTCCAGGAAGCAGATCTCGGACTTGTAGACGTTGCCGATACCGGCGGCAACGCGCTGGTCGAGCAGCAAATCGGCCACGGTGGCCGCCTCCGACGCCGTCGCGCGTCGCACGACCTCGCCGAAATCGACTCCGTCGCCCATGAGATCGGGCCCCAGGTGGTCGATCTCGTCCTCGATTCGTGGGGTGGGCCCGACACTCACCGTCGGGGCCGAGAAGCACACCGCAGTCGCCTCGTCGGTCTCCAGCACCACCCGGGCCCGCCCGGCTTCGGTCCACCAGCGCTCTCCCGGCCGGTACAGGTGCCATGAGCCGGTCATGCCCAGATGAACCCGCAGCGACCACCGGTTGTCGAAGTGGATGAGGAGGTGCTTGCCGCGGCTCACCACGTCGTCGACGGCTGCCCCGTGGAGGCGCTTGCCCGATGCGATCATCGCCCGGTGATGCCCCCCGACTCCGGTGATCGTGGCGCCCCGTAGCCGCTGCCGCAGTGCGTCCGCCGCCACTGCGATCGTGTCACCTTCGGGCACGATCGGTCCCCCGGTAGTCCAGGCCTTTGTACGAGGAGACGAACCCCCCTGCGATGAGGGTCGCCGCCAGCGGGTGGGCATCGGCGGTGATCCCGTCGATGAGTTCGATCGTCGCCCGCCGTCGACGTTCAGCAAGCGCCGCCAGACGCATCGCTGCCGCCTCATGGGCATCGGAGTCGTCGCCAAACGTCAGTACCCGGCGGCCGCCCCGCTCCGAGAACAGCGCCAGGTTCCCTTCCACGATGACGACGTGGGCGCCGGCTCGGCGGGACGGACGGGAGGTGGAGTGTTCGGGCCAGGGGATGGTTGCGCCGTAGGGGTTGGCCGGGTCCGCAGCCGCCAGAAGAACCGGTCCGGTGGCCGACTCGATTCGGATCCGGTCGACGGCACCCGGCGTTGCGAACTGCGCCCCTCCGAGACCCTCGATGAAGTAGCCACGCCGCACCCGTCCTGCATCCTCCATCGCGGTGAACACCGGGTACATCCCGGCGAACCCTCCCGGTATTCCCTCGCTCAGGACCGCATCGCGCACGACGATCCCGTGGCGGTCAAGTAGCTGGTCGGCCCATGCGGTCGCGCGCTCCTCGGTGCCGGGGTCATGCGTGAGCAGGTCGGTGACGAGATACCAGCGGCCGGTGGCCGCCGGTGGCACATTCGATGCAACCCGGGGCCGCCCCCCGCCGCGCCGCCGGGCGGTACCCCACAGGAAGGCACGCAACGGAGCCAGCGTGTCGTTGGTCACCTCGCCGGCCCATACGAGATCCCACAGGGCGTCGACGACCAGCTGGGGATCGCCACCGCCGGCCCCTTGGTACAGCTCGTTGAAGAAGGACGCACCTCGACTCTGCAACACCTCGCGGAGGGACTCGTGGATCCCACCTTCGGGTCGGGCGTCATCGGATCGGACCGTGCGCAGCAGGGGAACCTGATCGCGAAAGTAGAGGCCCACTCGCCCGTCGCTGCGTCCCAGCGGTTCGTGTCCAATCCAGACCAGCTCACCGGCGGCGGCGAGCTCGTCTAGAAGGGCGGGTGTGTAATCGAGGCGGGCCGGCAGCACATCGGTCTCGAGGATCGATGCAGGAATCGGCGCTCCTTGCAGCCGGCGCAGCGTGTCGGCGAGCCGTGAGCGCGCCGCCCCCCGCTCACCGACTCCGTGCCAGGCAGGGAGGAATCTGCCCAGGGCTGCCGAGTCGACCGGCTCGATCTCCTTGCGCAGCTTGGCGAGTGACCTGCGCCGCAACCGCCGCAGAACCTCGATGTCGACCCATTCCCGCCCCTCACCGCCGGGGCGAAAGGCGCCTCGCGCGACGCGACCCGTGTGGTCGAGGCGGTCCAGAACCTCGGCGACGGCTGCCGGCGGCAAGCGGAGCGCAGCTGCCGCCTCTTCGGTCGTGAAGGGGCCGTGGGTGCGGGCGAATCGACCCACGACATCGCCGAGCGGATCGGTGACGGCCTCGAGCAGGTCCTCGGGCACGCCCTGCGGCGGAGCGACGCCGAGGGCATCCCGCAGACGCGATACATCCTCCACCGCCGCCCAGCGCGGGCCGCCCGGCATGCCGACGCGGACGATCCGGCGCGCGTTCGTCAGCGCGTCGAGCCACTCCTGGAGCCGGTCCGGATCCGTCGAGCGTGCCTCGATGCCTGCCTCGTCGAGAGGTCCGAGGTGGCGCAGCAGATCATGGACGTCATCGGCGGAGCGCGCCCGGCGGTCGGGAGCGAGGCGCTGCAGCTCGAGTTCGATGTCGGCAATGACGCCGGCGTCGATGAGATCCCGGAGTTCGGGCTCGCCGAGCAGTTCCTGCAGCAAGGTGCGGTCCAGGGTGAGTGCGGCGGCCCTCTTCTCGGCGAGCGGGGCGTCGTACTCGTACATGAACGAGGCGACGAAGTCGAAGAGAAGCGATGACGCGAACGGGCTCGGAGTGGCCAGATCGACGTCGACGACACGGATCGAGCGGGCACGAATGGCACCGAGGATCTCCTGGAGTGCCGGGAGGTCGAAATGCTCCTGGAAGACCTCCCGATACGCCTCCAACATGATCGGGAACGATCCGTAGCGGCGCGCAACGCCGAGGAGGCTTGCGGCACGACGTCGCTGCTGCCACAGCGGCGTGCGTCCTCCGGGACGGCGCCGGGGCAAGAGGAGTGCCCGGGCTGCGGCCTCCCGAAATCGAGCCGTGAACAATGCGCTGTCTCCTGCCTCCTCGAGAACCAGGTCGTTCACGTGTTCCGGCTCGAGCAGGACATCGGTTGCCGGGGGCGGCTCATCTATGTCCGGGAACCTGAAGATCATCCCGTCGTCTGACCAGATGACATCGGCCTCGATGCCCCGCTCCGATCGGATGCGCCGGCGTGCCGCCAGAGCCCACGGCGCGTGGACCCGGCCACCGAACGGGCTGAGGACGACCATCCGCCAGTCCCCGATCTCGTCGCGAAAGCGTTCCGCAACGATCGTGCGATCCGTCGGCAAGGTTCCGGTCGCCTCGCGTTCTTCGGTGAGAAACTGGACCAGGTTCGAGGCGGCCCACTCGTCGAGCCGGTAATCCGTGATCAGGGCGCGGCGAGCCGAATCGGCGTCGAGGGCTCCTATCTCCCTGACGAACGCGCCCACGGCCCGTCCCAGCTCGAGGGGGCGCCCGGGGGAGTCGCCCCGCCAAAACGGCATGCGAGGATGACTGTCGGGTGTGGCCGGCGTGACCACCACCGTGTCTCTCGTGACCTCGGCGACCTGCCACGACGTCGACCCGAGGACGAAGACGTCTCCCGGCCGGGACTCGTAAACCATTTCCTCGTCCAGCTCGCCCACCCGGCCTCCTTCCGGTAGCACCACCCGGAACAGACCGCGGTCGGGGATCGTGCCCGGGTTGGTCACGGCGAGCATCCGCGCGTTCCCTCGCGGTTGCAGGGTGCCGTCGACACGGTCCCAGACGATCCGTGGCTTCAGTTCTGCGAACTCGTCGGACGGATACCGGCCCGAGAGCATGTCGAGGACCGCCTCGAAGGATGCCCGGCCCAGTTCGGCATACGGCCGGGCTCGTCGCACCAGGTCGAAGAGTTCGTCGACCAACCACGGTTCCATCGCAACGGCCGCAACGATGTGCTGAGCGAGGACGTCGAGCGGATTGCGAGGGATGGCCGTCGATTCGATCCCGCCGTCGTACATGCGCTTGACCACGACGGCGGCCTCGAGGAGATCACCGCGATGCTTGGGGAAGACCCGCGCCCGGCTCGGGGCGCCGACCTGGTGCCCGGCGCGCCCGACCCGCTGCAGACCGCTTGCCACCGAGGGAGGTGCCTCGACGAGGATGACGAGGTCCACGGCCGCCATGTCGATTCCGAGTTCGAGGGACGAGGTGGCGACGACGCACGGAAGGTCACCGCGCTTGAGGCGATCCTCGATCGCGACGCGTTGTTCCCGTGACACCGAGCCGTGGTGGGCTTGCGCAACCTCGCTCTCCGCCAATTCGTTCAGCTGCGCAGCGGTTCGTTCGGCGAGAGACCTGCTGTTCACGAAGATGATCGTGGACGTGTGCGCCGTGATCAGGTCGAGCAGTTGGGGATACATGGCGGGCCAGATCGATCGCCGGGGCGGTGCTTGCCCGACCGGACCGCTGCGCGGCTCGGGTTCGGGTGCGGGGTTGGTCATGTCTTCGACGGGCACGACGATTTCGATGTCGAGCTCCTTGTCGCGAGGTGCGTCGACGACCGTGACGGGCCGGGGATCCCAGCCGGCGGGGGAGGCGGTTCCGCCGCCGAGGAACGCGGCGATGTCTTCGAGGGGCCGCTGGGTTGCGGAGAGGCCGATACGCTGCGGCTCGCGTGGCGTCAGCGCGCTGAGCCGCTCGAGGCTGAGAGACAGATGGGATCCCCGCTTCGTTCCTGCCACGGCGTGGATCTCGTCGACGATGACCCACCGGACCGAGCCGAGGATCTCGCGGACCTGGGACGTGAGCATCAGGTAGAGGGATTCCGGTGTCGTGATGAGGATGTCGGGTGGGTGGCGCTGCATGCGGCGGCGCTCGTCCGCCGGGGTGTCGCCGGTCCGCAACCCGACGGTGATCTCGGGAACCGGGGAACCCTGTCTGGCCGCCGCATTGGCGATGCCGGTCAGCGGAGCGCGCAGGTTGCGGTCGACATCGTATGCCAGCGCCTTCATCGGGGACACGTACAGAACACGGCACCTCTCGCGCGTCGCAGGCACCGGTTCGTGGAACAGGCGATCGAGGCACCAGAGGAAGGCCGCCAGCGTCTTACCCGATCCGGTCGGTGCGTGGATGAGGGTGTGATCGCCGCCGGCGATGGCCTTCCAGCCTTCCACCTGGGCATGGGTGGGTTCGGGGAAGGTGTCCTCGAACCAGCGGCGGGTGGCCGAGGTGAAGGCGTCCATGGTGTGAAGCTAATAGCTGGGTGCGACTAGCGATTCACCACAGGTCTTCTTCGCGGAGACCGAAGCTGGGGTGGCGCAGTTTGCAGAGTGCCGCTTTTTCGAGCTGGCGGATGCGCTCCCGCGTCAGATCGAACTCCCATCCGATTTCCTCGTGGGTCTTCGGGATGCCGTCGACGAAGCCGTATCGCAGCGTCAGGATTCGCCGGTCTCGTTCCGGCAGACGATCGATGGCCCGGCGCAGCTCGGATCCGACGGCGGCCGCAGTGGCGACGCCGACCGGGTCGATCTCGTCGGCGTCTTCGACGAAGTCTCCGAGAACGGCGCCGTCTTCGCCGACCGGAGCTTCGAGAGAAACGGTGTCGTTCATACGCAACACGTCGTCGACGTCCTCGGGGGAGACTCCGGCTTCTTCGGCGAGTTCTGCGACCGTTGGGGTTCGGCCCGTTTCGGCCTCGAGCCTGCTTGCTACGGCATGGACCGTGGCCGCAGTGTCGTGGAGCGTCGAGGGGATGCGGACGGTACGGGACTTCTCGGCGAGGGCACGCTGGATCGACTGGCGGATCCACCAGGTTGCGTACGTCGAGAACTTGAAACCTTTGCGCCAGTCGAACTTGTCGACGGCGCGCATCAGGCCCAGGTTGCCTTCCTGGATCAGGTCGATGAAGTCGAGCCCGCCTGCGTTTCGGTAGCGGCGGGCCTGGGACACGACGAGACGGAGATTGGCGTTGACGAACCGATCTCGCGCCCGCTCGCCGGCGGTCACCAGCTGGCGCAGGGCTGCGGCCTCCCGGCCCCGGGGTCGGGAGGTTTCGAGTGTGCCGGCGGCTGTGCGACCGGCTTCGATGGCCTTGGCGAGTTCGATTTCCTCTTCGGCGGTGAGCAGTTCGTAGGTGCCCATTGCATTGAGGTATTGGGCCGTCGGGTCTGAGCTGTAGACCTCGTGCCGTTGGGCGACGGCAGCCATGTGCTTGCCTCCTGTCGTTCGCATCTTGTGCGAGCTTTCACGAGGTATTCGAAGCTGAATATGGCTCCGGATGGGTGGCAAGATGGGTGCCGATGAAGAGCTGGTTGAAGGTCGTGGGTTACTTCTTTCTCACGGACGCGGTGTGGATCTTCGTGCTGCCCCCGGTGCTGGCGTGGGGCGAGAGCGGCTCGGGGTGGCCCGGCTTCCGCACCGCGCTCTATGTCGTGCCGGGGCTCGTCGTTCTCGGCGCCGGAGCGGCGCTCGCACTCGCCGCCATCCGAACGCTGATTCTCGTGGGCGACGGGTCACCGCTGCCGATGGCTCCGACGCGACGTCTGGTGACGTCGGGGCCGTACGCCGTCGTCCGCAACCCGCAAGCCCTCGGGTTGTTCATCATGTCGGTGGGTGCCGGACTCCTCATCGATTCGGCACGCGTCTGGCTGGTGCCGCTGCTGGTCCTGGCGTATGTGATCGTCGGGTTGTTGCCCTCGGAACGCAGGCACCTCGAAGAAGCTCACGGTGATGACTACCGCGAGTACCGCACCCGGGTGCCGGGATGGCTGCCGTTCAGCGGAAGGTCCTAGTTCCCGCCGGACGCTACGGCCAGATGCCGCGCTGTTCGGCGGCTCGCAGGCACCGTCCGACCGCTACGACGTATGCGGCGGTGCGCAGGTCGGGATGGCGCAGGTCGGTGCCGGTCCGTTCTTTCCAATCGGCGGCATAGGTGTCGAATGCCTCGATCAGGGCGGCGCGGGTGGCCACGACCTGCTCGGTGGCACGATGCATCTTGGTGCGGAGACGCGTCTGGACGTCGCCGGGGTCGGTCTGAGTGTGCTCCAGGTTTTGCACCCACTCGAAATAGGAGACGATCACACCACCCGCATTGGCCAGGATGTCGGGGATCACCGCACTCCCTTTGGCGTTGAGGATGTCGTCCGCGATGGGTGTTGTCGGTCCGTTGGCGGCTTCGACGACGACCCGGGCTTGGATTCGGTCTGCGTTCTCGGATGTGATCTGGTTTTCGATGGCAGCCGGTATGAGGATGTCGCACGGGACCTCGAGCACCTCGCGATGATCGAGCTCTTTGGCGCCGTCGAGACCGAGGACCGTACCCGTCGTGTCCTTGAGGGTGTCGACTGCGTTGAGATCGAGTCCGTTCGGATCGTACGCGCCGCCGCGTGTGTCGCTCACCGCAACGATACGGGCTCCCGCTTCGTGGAAGAGGTGTGCCGCGTTGCGGCCGGCGTTCCCGTATCCCTGGACGGCGACGTCCAGGCCGCTCAGTTCCTGCAATCCCGGTTTTCCGCCGATTTCGAGGAAATGCTGGGTCGCGTACAGGGCACCCTGGGCCGTTGCCGTGTCACGACCGGCGATTCCCCCCAAATCGAGGGGCTTGCCCGTCACAACGGGCAGTGCATTCTCCCCGGGATGCATCATCGCGTACGTGTCGTAGACCCAGGCCATCGTTTGCGAGTCCGTATAGAGGTCGGGTGCCGGAATGTCGCTGTTGGGCCCGATCGTCTTGCCGAGCTCGGCGATGAACCGGCGGGTGATGCGGCGCTTCTCGGCCGGCGACAGCGTGGACGGGTCGCAGGCGACCCCGCCCTTCGCACCGCCGAACGGAATGTCGACGAGGGCACACTTCCACGTCATCCAGGTGGCGAGCGCGGTCACTTCGTCCTCGTCCACCGAGGGGTAGAACCTGATGCCGCCCTTGCCCGGACCGCGTATCCGCGAGTGCTGTACCCGGTACCCGAGGAACGTCTCGACGTCTCCATTGTCGCGTTCGACGGGGAGGACGACCTTGATCACGCGTTCCGGGAGGAAGAGCCATTCGGCGAGTCCGGGAGAGCCGTTGAGTCCGGCGAGATACGGTCGGCAACGATCGAACTGTTCGCGGGCGACCGCAGCCGCGTCCGACTCCGTCGGCGAGGTCATGAGGGATCCTTTCGATGTGTACCGGCATCGTCGCGCTGCGCCGCGCAGCCGAGCAGAGTCGAAATGCCCGGCCCCGGCGCCGGTCAGCCGGTCTCCGATTCGCGGCGCTCGGCGAGGCCGTTGAGTATCTCGAGAACAACCCGGTTGGCGAGCATGGCGGTGATGGCTCCCGGCCCGTCGTAGGGAGGCGACACCTCGACGATGTCGGCTCCGACGAGCGGGAGCGTGCGCGCCAGGCGTCGCACGGTGTCGAGCAGTTCCCGTGCCGTGAGTCCCCCCGGTTCCGGGGTTCCGGTCCCGGGAGCCATGCCGGGATCGACGACGTCGATATCGATCGACAGGAACACCGGCGCGCCGCCGTCAGAAGCGGCGGCGACCGCCTCGTCGACGACCGCTCCGAGCCCGCGCTCGGCGATTTCAACCATTGGGAAGGTCCGCATGCCTTGGTCGCGCATCCAGGCGATGACATCAGGCGGCGGCCAGTAGCCGCGCAGACCGATCTGCACGAACCGGTGGCCCGGCACCGCCCCCGACTCGATGAGTCGCCGCATGGGTGTGCCGTGGCCGTGGAGGCGGCCGTAGTGATCGTCGGCGGTGTCGGCGTGTGCATCGAAGTGGACGAGAGCCACTGCGCCGTCCCCGTGTACACGGGTCACACCGGTGGCGTTGGCGAAGGTGATGGTGTGGTCACCGCCGAGGACGATCGGAACCGCACCGTGGCGGGCGATCGCTTCGACGGCGGTGGTGATGGCGTCGAGGCTCGGCTCGACGTAGCCGGGGATCATGGCAACGTCCCCGGCATCGACGACGTCCAAGACCTTCAACGGATCGATTCCGGTGGGCAGGTGGGGCCGCGAGGCGTCCGGCGATAGATAGTCCGTCTCCCGGATTGCCTTGGGGCCGAAGCGAGCTCCGGGCCGGTAGGTCGTCCCCCAGTCGAACGGGGCGCCGATGATGACGACGTCGGCGCCACCGAGGTCCTCGACGGATCGCGCAGGCACGCCCGCGAACGACCCCCGGGCACTGAACGCAGCGAGGCGGCCCGGATCGAACGGGTCGGTCATTGCAGTTCCAGGCTTGCGATGATGAGGATGGCCATTTCGAAGTGGCGGTGATACTCGTCCACCGGCGCACGATAGGTGACGATCACGGCCCCGGTGCCGGTCACGACGTAGGCCTGCGCTACCCGGAACCGCTCTCCGTCTTCTCCCGCCGCGAACTCGACGATGCGGCTCGAGGTGCTGCGGAGCCCGACTACTTCGTCCGATATCAGTTCGAACCCGGTGAGATCGCCGGCGAGGGTGAGGTTGGAGTCGACGTAGTCATCGAGGGACGCGGGGGTGGGTTCGACGACGATGTTGACCTCCGTGCCGGGAGCCGCCGCCGGGGGCCGGAAGGCGACGATGGCGCGGGCCGTCCCGATGGCCGCGTCGGGTTCCGCGATGATCCAGTCGGCCGGATGGTCGAGGGTGAAGCCGGGCCCGGAGAAGGCGCGTGTCGACGAGCGGGTCGCCACCGTCGCCGGCGTCGAAACGGCGATGGTGGGGTCGTTCACTTGTTCGACGAGGATGGTGAGCCGCAGGTCGACGGTTCCGTCGAGCTCTATGCCGGCCGAGTTGCCGAAGAAGTCGTCGACGTCGAGGAGTTCGAGGTGGAAGGTCGTCATGAACCCATTCGACGTGTCGAACTGGATTCGGAGGGCGCCGTCACCGGCGGTTTCGGCAGCGCGGCGAAGACC
>JBFIQU010000029.1:0-13459 GCA_041609395.1 Acidimicrobiia bacterium
CTGAACGCGCAAAAACCCCCACGAGTTTCAGATTGGTAGCCCCGACCGGATTTGAACCGGCGTTACCGCCTTGAGAGGGCGGTCCGGGCGTTTTCGAAGAGGTGCGCTGCCATCCCGCCACGACGGCGGATCGGCGCGAAAGCCCTGCTCACGAGGGGATTCTCGTCGTCTGGCAGTTGTTGATCGTTTTCAATTGTCTGGGGTTGTCTTGTGTCGTTTCGCGCCCCCAGCGCGCCCCGAGATTCGATATTCGCGACGAGATCTGGGCTTGTCGGTGATCCATCAATCATCAACTTCACTGCGGTGAGGTTCGATACGGAACGCTGAGGCGGTTGTGACTGAACCGCTCCTCGATGTGCCGCTCGGCGCTATTCGCCGATGTGTGCATTATCGACCCGGATTTGGTGATCGGCGTGGTTGGTCAGCCCTCTTCCATCCTTGTATCACGCGTGATACGATGCGGGCATGCCCGAAGTCTCAATCCGGGAACTACGCAACCACGGCGGCGACGTGGTCGACCGCGCAGCCAAGGGCGAGCGGCTGACGATCACCCGATCCGGGAAGCCAGTCGCTGAGCTGCGACCATTGAGCCGGGAACCGACGCCGCTCGACGTGATCCTTGCCCGCCGTCGGCAACTTCCAGCCGTCGACCCCGACCAATTGCGCCACGACCTCGACCAGGTCCTCGATCCGGCCCTCTGATCGATGCCTCGCGGAATTCTCGACACCGGCACGCTCATCCTGCTTGGTCGACTGTGGGACACCGATCCACTCCCCGACGCGCCGCTGATCACCGCAATCACCCTGGCCGAACTCTCGGTGGGTCCACTGGTGGCATCGACCGACGAGGAACGCTCCGCACGGCAAGCGCACCTCCAGCAAGCCGAAGCTGACTTCGACCCGCTGCCGTTCGACGCTACCGCAGCCCGTACCTTCGGACGGGTTGCCGCAGGCCTACGAAGAGCAGGACGGAAACCAGCGGCGCGCGCCTACGACGCCATGATCGCCGCCATCGCTATCGCCAACGATCTCCCCCTTCACACCTGCAACCCCCGGGACTTCACCGGGATTGAGGAACTCAAGGTGGTCGCCGTCCCTCACCCAGACCACTGAGGACCCAACCCGAATGAACCGCGCTCCTCGACGTGCCGCTATGCGCACTCTTCGTGATCCGCTCGTTCTTGCACAGGATCGGTTGATCGGTGCGCTGGATGAGGGATCCCCGTCGCCTCGGTCCTACGTTTGGTGGGCGCACCAGGATTTGAACCGGGGACCTCGTCCTTGTCAGGGATTCACCCGCGGGTGGCCGGCGTGAGCTCTTTCAGCGGTTGTCCGGCACGACGCGGGCAACACCCAGCCGGGTGCCGATGTACACCGAGCCGTCGGGCCCGATCTCCACGAAGGTGACCTCCTCGGAAGGAAGGCCTTCGCTCACGCCGTAGCGCCGCCATTCCAGGCCGTCGTAGGCGAAGGCACCGTAGAGGCTTGATGACACCCACACGGTGCCATCCGGATGCACAGCGACATCGTTGGGCTCGGCGAACGGGATGGCGACCGTGACCAGCTCGCTGCCGTCGTAGCGAGTGAGCGCCCATTCGCTGTCGGAAACCTTCTCCCGCTCGATGACGCGGCCGGTCTCGCCGATCGCCCACAATGTTCCGTCCGCCGCCAGCGTGAGGTATTCACGCCCCACGCCCTCGGGGACCGGCTCGGTGGTGTAGGTCCCGTTGTCCATCCGTCCGAGCAGCAAGGGCCATTCGGTCGCGGTTTGCGTCTCGGGATCGTATTCGACGCGATCCAACGCCAGCGTCCGCAGGGAGCCGTCCGCCGCCGCCATCAGCTCATCGACAGGGCCGACGTCGTGGGCGACAAAGGCCGTGCCGTCGAAGCTCATCAATGCCGGCAGATTCGGGGGATCGTACCGTCTGGCCCATACGGTCCCGTCCTGCGTGACCTCGACGCGGCTCGCCCTGACGGGATGGTTGGTCACCACCGCTCCGACGACGCTCTTGACCGGGCCGTCGATGTCGGCAAGCCACACGGTCCCGTCCGGCGCGATGGCGATGTCCATGAGGCTTCCGCTGCCCACCTCGGCGTTCACGACGCGCCAGTCCTCACCCTCGAGGCGCAGCACACCGCAGGGGCCGGCCATCACCGGCACTCCACCAGCCTCGAAATCCATACGCCAGGCGCAGTACTCGCCGATGCCTGCTTCGGCACCGTACACGACTGGCCCGATAGGTCCCGCCGGGAACTCCTGATCCAGGGGTGGCGTGTCCCAGTCGATGAGCATGGCAATCGCCGGCACTGCCAGCAGCACCAGCAGCGCCGCCGCCACGAGGACGAACCGCTTGCGGACCCTTGGTCCGGGTTCGCGCGTCGCTTTGTCTTCTCGCCCGCCCGGTTCCTTCTCAATGAGAACGACGTCTTCGCCGCGATGGAGGGTCGCGGCGACCGGGACGTCATGCTCTGCATTGGTGAGGTCGCCGATGAGCTTGTCCACGTCCACTGGCAGGCTCGTGCGCTCCAAGTACGCATGCACTTGAGTTTGTAGGTCAGTCATGGACGATCACCCCCAGGTAGGACCGCAACTTGGCCAATCCCCGGCTGAGGTGAGCTCCCACCGAGTTGATAGAGACGCCTTGTAGATCCGCCACCTCCTGGCGGGTCCATCCGAGTCCGTAGCAAAGCACCACTGCCGTCCGCTGTCTCTCGGACAAGCGAGCCAGAGCGTTGGGTAGGCCCGGCTCAACATCCGGGATTCCGGGATTCGGAACCGGGAGAAACTCGGGACGCGGTCTCCGCAGCTTGTGGGCATGGCGGCCTACCCGGTACAGGTATCCGGCGGGGTTTTCCATTGTCCGAATCCGGTCCCAATGTTCCCATCCGTAGGCCAAGGCTTCAGCCGTAGCATCACGAGCCTTCTCTTGGCCGAACACGGCGGTGAGAGCATGGCGAAGGCGGGGTTCGACCTGTCTGGCGAACACCGTGAATGACTCTTTCTTGGATTCGAGTGTCACCATCGTGATATCCCTCACCCAATAAGGGCTTCTCACATCACATTTCGCTACAGGCTTTTTCCTCGAAATCAGAGTCCGCGCCGAACCGCTCGATAGACGGCGGCGCCGCGAACCAGGCGTACTCGCGGCGTTGCCTCGCGGTCCGGGGCTGCAATCGACTCGGCAAGCTGAAGCGCCACCTATTCGAGCCGGCAACCCGGCACATGGTGTCAGATCGAGCGAGCAGGGGCTTCTCGAACCTCAAGCACCAAGTGGCGCGGCTGACGCGGGGCTCGACGACCAAATCGCCCTTCACCTCGACGCCCGGGCCCAGTCTGCCGCGCCCCCAGCGCGCCCCGAACGGACGCGGCCACCTCCCGGCATCGGGCGGTAGACGCGACGAAACCCCCACGAGTTTCAGATTGGTAGCCCCGACCGGATTTGAACCGGCGTTACCGCCTTGAGAGGGCGGCGTCCTAGGCCGCTAGACGACGGGGCCGAGATGGCGACCAGTCTAGGTCACTCGCTCGGGGGGGAGGACTCGAACCCCCAATAACAGGGCCAGAACCTGTCGTGTTGCCAATTACACCACCCCCGAAGGGCCCGGCGAGAATAGTCGACCGGGCGGGTACGCCAAGCCTGCGGACGATCAGTGCCGGTGGCGCCACGCGGGATCGTGGAAATGCTGAATCTCGACGTGATGGCCGTCGGGATCGCTCACCATGCACTGATAGATCCGGTACTGCTCGTTGTAGCGGGGGCCGAACACGACCGTGGCCCCGGCAGCCGTCGCCTTCCCGAATGCGGCGTCGACCGCTTCATCACCATTCACCACCAGGGTGATGATCGTGGCCCGGTCCGCCGGTGCCTCCGGCCGCAGACACACACCGACGAAGGCATTGCCGCCGATGGCATAGATCCGGCATGAACCCTGATCGAGCACCATCTCCAGACCCATCACCCGGCCGTAGAAGTCCGCGGCGCGGTCCAGATCCCGCACCGCCAGGAACGTGACTTGCGACTCGAACCTCACAGCCTGTCGAGTGCCTTCTGCAGCCTCTCGAGAGTCCGCTCGCGCCCGAGGATCTCGAGCGACTCGAAGAGCGGAGGGCTCACGCTGGAACCGGTGGCCGCCACCCGCAGCGGCTGCAGTCCCTTACGCGCGGACAAGCCGTGTTCGTCGAGCATCGCCCGCAATGATGCTTCGATGGCGGAGGTCGACCACTCGACCAGGCCGGCCAGCCGGTCGAGAGCATCGGCGATCGCCGGCCCGGCCTCGGGTTTCGTCATGACCTTCGCCCAGGAATCCTCGTCGAACTCGACCTCTCCGCGATAGAGAAAGCGGACCTGCTCGGGCACCTCGGTGAGCACCTTGGCTCGTTCTTGAACCAGAGGTGCAACGGCGGCCAGCTCCTCCCGTTCCGTTGCGTCCAGACTGCGTCCGAGGTCGGATTCGACCAGGGGCAGGACGGCAGCGGTGAAAGCGCCGGGATCCATATCGCGCACGTACACGCCGTTCATCCATTCCAGCTTTGCCGTGTCGAAGATCGCCGGGTTCTTGAGCACTGCATCGAGATCGAACCGATCGATCATGTCCGACCGCGACACGATCGTCTCGTCGTCACCGGGCGACCAACCCAGCAGCGCCAGATAGTTCACCATCGCCGCAGGCAGGATCCCGGCGTCGCGATAGGCCGCCACCGCGGTGTGACCGTGCCGTTTCGACAGCTTCTTGCCGTCGGGCCCCATCAGCAACGAGAGGTGGGCATAGGTGGGCGGCGCAGCACCGAGGGCTTCGGTGAGCAAGATGTGCTTCGGTGTCGAGGAGAGGATGTCCTCGCCGCGAATCACGTGCGTGATCCCGAAGTCGACGTCGTCGACGGTGCTGGCCAGGTGATAGGTCGGATACCCGGTCGACCGCAGGATGACGAAGTCCTCGACCTGATCGTGGCCGAACGACACGTCGTCGCGCACCACGTCGGTGAAGGTGGTGACGCCCGGCCGTGGCACCCGGAAGCGAATCGAACCGGGTTCGCCCGTCGCGGCGCGCTCCCTCCCCTCCTCGAGAGGCGGGTCGAACCTGCCGTCGTACACCGGAGCCCGTCCCGCCGCCCGGGCCTCTTTACGAAACTCGTCCAGCTGATCGGGTGTCGCAAAGCTGTAGTACGCGTGCCCGCCGTCGACGAGCTGGATCGCCGCCGCCCGGTACCGCTCCAGCCTCTCGCTCTGCCGGTAGGGGGCATGGGGTCCACCGACTTCGATTCCCTCGTCCCACTCGATACCGAGCCAGCGGAGTGCCGACAGGATCTCGTCGTAGTACTCCTGAGTCGAGCGCTCCTGGTCGGTGTCGTCGGACCGCAGGATCAACACCCCGCCGTGGTGACGGGCGAATAGGAAGTTGTACAGCGCGGTACGGGCACCGCCCACATGCAGGTAGCCGGTAGGCGACGGGGCGTAGCGCACCCGCACGGTCATCGCGCCAGCACCACCGGGTTGGCCAGAATCCCGATGCCCTCGATCTCGACCTCCATGTGGTCGCCGGGCAGCACGGGACCGACGCCGGCAGGCGTTCCGGTGAGGATGACGTCGCCGGGAAGCAGCGTCATGACCGCCGTGATGTAGGCCATCAATTCGGCAACGCCGAAGACGAGATCTGCAGTCGAACCCTCCTGGCGAATCTCGCCGTTGACACGGCACTCGATCACGAGTCCCTCGAGTGGATCGATTTCAGTCTCCACGGCTGGGCCGAGTGGACAGAACGTGTCGAAGCCCTTGGCACGCGTCCACTGGCCGTCGCGCCGTTGCAGGTCACGCGCCGTCACATCGTTGGCGGCCGTGTAGCCGAGAATGAACCGCGACGCGTCTTCTGCTGCCACGCGATGCGCGACCTTGCCGACGACCACTGCGAGCTCCGCTTCATGGTGGACCTCCTGGGCGGGAGGCGGGAACACAACGCCGGCACCCGGGCCCACCACGCTCGTCGAGGGCTTCATGAAGATCAGGGGCTCTTCCGGCACCTCCGAATCCATCTCGGCAGCGTGATCCACGTAGTTCTTCCCGACGGCCACCACCTTGGTCGGGATCACGGGAGCGAGCAGCTGAGCCTGCTCGAAAGGAACCAGCGTCTCGGTCGGTTCCCAGGCTACGAAGGGGCTGCCGCGGTGGAGGCGAATCCCTTCCGGTTCGACGGCGCCGTAGGTGATGTCGTCGACCTCGGTCTGCACGCGCACGATCTTCACGGGTAATACTCCCCACTGCGATACCGGCTCAACGAGTCCACCTGTTGCTCGTCGAGCGAGGTGACGGCTCTCTGGAAGTGATCAGGGCCTATCGGCAGAAACAATGCGCGCGCCTCCACGTAGGCAGTTCCGGATGAATCCTCGCCTATGGCCTCCACCCACAGCTTGCGCCCGTCGATCTCGGCCAGCCAGGCCTCCCCGCGAATCGTGATGCCCAGCGGGAGCGGCCGGAGATAGTTGATCTCGAGCTTCGCGGTGACCGAAGGTTTCAGGTGGGCCATGAGGACCGATCCCATGAGATCGTCGAAGAACGCTGCGGTCGCGCCTCCGTGCACGACGCCGGGACCACCCTGGAACCAGGGCGCGAACTCGAGTTCCGAGACGATCCGATCACCCTCGAGCCGGAAGCGGACGCCGAGAGAGCGATCGTTGTCCGGTCCGCAGCCGTAACACCACGGAAGATGATGCGGCGGAATGTCTGCATCGGGATCCGGGAGCGGAATGACCTTCCCGGTGAGGTGGCGAAAGCTGCGGTCCGGGGTCAAGACTCCAACATCCACTCCGAGGCGCTCACGCGTTTCCTCACATCGGCGAGGTCTCCGCCCAGCAGTTCGGGAGGGACCGCAGCTACGAGCGCCCGGCGCCGGTCGGCGCGATGGGACAGATTGGCGAACCGTGAACTCATGCGGGCCGACCGGAAGGATTCGGCGAGCCCCTCCGGTGTGTCGGGATCGAGCCCGAGCAGGATCGTGGCGACTTCGACGTCGGCCATGATCGGGGCACGTCCGTTGGCGCTGGCGCGAGCGGAGGCGAGGGCGGCCAGAGCAGTGACCATGTCGTGGTGATCTTCGTCCGCCGGGATCGCGGGGTTGCGGTGGTGGATCAGCCGGAGCACGTAGCCGGTATCCGGGCCCGGGGTGCCGTAGGCACCGCCCCACTTCGCTTCCGCCGGTCCTGAGATCTCACCGGGACGATCCGGCTTCCAGCGGCGGGCCGGATCGGGCCGGGGTACCGGCCGCGGCAGATCCTGCATCTCGAGTTCGATGTTTGGTTCTTGTCCCACGTCAGACGAAATCCAGCCAGTGGCGGTAGCGGTCGATGCGACCCGACACGACGTCCATATACAAGTCCTGCACCCGTTTCGTGATCGGGCCCGGCTTGCCCGATCCGACGGGCCGTCCGTCGATTTCGCGAATGGGGGTCACCTCGGCTGCGGTTCCTGTGAAGAAGGCCTCGTCGGCGTAGTACAGGTCGGAGCGGGAGATGTTCCGCTCTACGATGTCGTGGCCCTCATCGTGGAGCAGCTTCATCACGGTGTCGCGCGTGATGCCCTGCAGAGCGCCGGCAATCGTCGGTGGAGTGACCACTCGATCCTCGTAGACCAGGAAGAGATTCTCCCCCGAGCCCTCGGCGAGATATCCGGCGGTGTTCAGCATCAGCGCTTCGTCGTACCCGTTGCGGATGGCTTCCTGTTTCGCCATGACGCTGTTGAGGTAGCCACCGGTCCCCTTGGCATTCGGTATCAGTCCCTCGTGGGAGATCCGGCGCCAGGAACTGACGGCGACGCGGATCCCGTTTGCCAGGCCTTCCTCACCGAGATACGCGCCCCAGAACCACGTGGCGATGATGGTGCGAGTCTCCGCCCCGGCCGGATTCAGCCCCATACTCCCGAGGCCGTAGAAGATGAGGGGCCGGATGTACCCGGCCCGCAGCTCGTTGGCGGCGATCGTCTCGCGGGCGGCCTTGGTCAGATCGTCCGCCGACCACTCACACGGTATGCCGTACGCACGTGCGCTGTTGACGAGACGAATCATGTGGTCGTCGTGGCGGAAGATCGCCGTCCCACCATCCTCCGTTTCGTAGGCACGGATCCCCTCGAAGACGCCGGTGCCGTAGTGAAGGCCGTGCGACAGTACATGAACCGTCGCCTCGTCCCACGGAACGAGTTCGCCGTCCATCCAGATGTATTTCGCTGCTTGCACCACTGCCGTCCTCGCTGGCTGAATGCTCTATGTTGCCAGGTCGGCGCCGTCCTTGGCCAAATGTTTCTCATGCCAATCCAGGATCGCCTCGAACCTCTCTCGACGATGGCGGGGCTTTCCCGACCGGCTCATCTCGTGGCTCTCTTCGGGAAACCGGAGCAACTCGGTGACGACACCCCGCCGCAGGAGGAGCATGAACAGCTGCTCCCCCTGTTCGATCGGGGTGCGGTAGTCGTTCTCGGCGTGGAGAACCAGGGTCGGTGTCGTGACGGCTGCGGCGTAACTCAGGGACGACGCGGATCGAAGGGCATCCCATCCGTCCGGGAGCTGCTCCCCAACGTACATTCTGTCGAACCAGGCTCCGATATCCGACGAACCGGCGAACGAGAGCCAGGAGTAGAGGCCGCGCTCGGCGACGGCGCTCTTGAAGCGGTCGCTCGCCGCCAGCACACGCACGGTCATGAGGCCGCCGTACGACCCGCCCATGACCCCGAGCCGTGAGGCGTCGAGGCGCGGGAACTCCTCGAGCGCCACATCGACGGCAGCGAGAACATCGCGGAGGTCCGGCGGATCGTCAGTCTGCCACTCCCCCACGACCGCCCGGACGTGGTCGCGGCCGTAGCCACTGGAACCGCGCGGATTGCAGGCGATGACCCCGTACCCCGCTCCGGCATACACCTGGAACTCGTCGAAGAACGAGTAACCGTATTGGGAGGCGGGGCCCCCGTGGATGTTGAGCAGCGCAGGCACCGTTTCCGTTCCCGGCGGCAGGTACACCCAGCCCTCGATCTCGACGGCTTCGTGGTTGACGGAGAACCGTGTCGGAGCCACGAGATTCGAGTCGCGGCGGAATTGCTCGTTGATAGCGGTCAAGGGCCGCTCGTCCGTGCCATCCCACCACCAGAGCTCACCGGGATCCGTCGGCGACGTCGCCACGAAGGCAGCAGCGGTACCGGCCCGATTCGGCGAGAACCCCATGATGTACCGGTCGCCGGTCAGGACCGGACGGGGGGCGTCCGACACCTCGTAGATGTGCATACGGCCTGCGTCTTCTACGGCAGTGAACATTCGGCCGTCGTCGGTCCACTGTGGACCGAACGGTCTCACGGGTGCGCTCACCGATACGACGCTGCGGTCGAGCGACTCGGTCAGGTTGGTCATGCTGCCGTCGGGATCGAGACGTTGCAGCGGCACCACCCCGGGCCACGGATCCCAAACCCCCGGGGAACCGATCACGTGCACCACGCCGCCGGGGTCGTAGAACACACCGCCCCACTGCCCCAGCGGAGTCAACGCCCGCGGTTCACCACCCGCGACGTCGACCTCCCACGCCTGATTCGCCGGATCGATGCCCCTCGTGTCGTGGCGGTCCGAGAGAAAGGCAATTGCGCCCGAGTCCGGCCGCCAGCTGATGCCCGTCTCGTTGAAATCCCCCTCGGTGATGGGTACGACGGACGCTCCCTCCGGGTCGACGAGAAACACATGAGAACGGCGGTCGTGCACCCAGCCCTTGTTGTCCCCCCGATACGGCACCGAGGTGATCCGTCGCGGTTTCCGGGAGCGCTCGTCCGCATCGAGCCCGTCCCATTCCTCGGTCCACACCTTGCCGACGACCGCCAGCCGGGATCCGTCGGGCGACCACTCGACTTCGGCGACGCCGAGCGAGAACTCGGTGAGCCGTTCCGCCTCGCCGCCGTCGGCCGCCATCACCATCAGCTGGGGCTGAGCGTCGTCGTCGCGTTCCTTGCGGACGAAGGCGAGTGTCCGCCCGTCCGGGGACCAGCGCGGCGCCGAGTCGTACGGGCCCGCCGTGAACGGACGGGCTGCGGCACCGTCCCAGAGCCAGATCCGGCCGGCGTAATGGTCGTCCTCAAATTCCATGCGGGTCACGACAAACGCCACCCGGGTACCACCCGGATGTACCCGGGGATCGGTCAGACTGGCAAACCGTTCGAGCTGCTCGGGGCGCACAGGCTTCCTCTCGGTCGAAACGATCGCAATCTAGTGTCGCACCGCCCCGGCGGACCGGGACCGCGGAGCTACGCTCATCGCCATGCGGCGTCTCGTTGCATCGAGCTTCGGCCTCGGCTTCATTCCGCGACGGTTGTGGGGACACGACGGCGGTGCCGGGACGTTTGGTGCCGCCCTCGGGATTGCGATCGGGGCGCCGCTGCTGGCCGCTCCGTGGTGGGCGGGGGCCGTTGCGGCTGCCGCCGCCGTTGCCGTCTCCGTATGGGCGGCACTGCCGTACGAGGCCGACGGCGATCCCGGGTGGATCTGCATGGACGAGACCGCGGGCACACTCGTCGCTCTCGTCGGACTCGGTGGCTGGGCCTGGGTGGTGGCGGCGGTCGTGGCCCGCTTGGCCGACATCTTCAAGGTTCTCCCGGGCATCCGTCGTGCCGAGCACCTTCCGGGCGCCGTAGGCATCACTGCCGACGACGTCCTCGCCGGGCTCTACGGCCTGGCAGCCGGATGGCTGGTGACGTTCGTCGGGTGAGCGCTACGCAAACGCGCTCAACTCGATGAACTGCGCGTCGGAGATCCCCTCGAGCGCGTGCAGCGCGGCGAGGTGAGCGTCACTCAGCGGCGAGTCGAGATTCAAGCCCATCATCGCTGCTTCGCCGCTCTGATCCCGCCCCACGACCATGTTGGCGATGTTGACCCGGGCATCGCCGAGATACGTGCCGACCCGCCCGATCACCCCGGGAACGTCCTGATTACGGACGAGGAGGAGATAGCGGGTGAGCGGCAGCTCGATTTCGTGGTCGAGCGCCTCGACGAGAACCGGACCCTTGCGCCCCATGAGGCTCCCGGCGATGGAGATCGTGGTGCCCGCAACGGTGCCCGTCAGACGGATCGCCGACTGGTAATCGGCGGCGTGGGTCGACGACTCTTCGGTGACCTCGACGCCTCGCTCGCGGGCCAGATGCGGCGCATTCACGAAGGAAACCGGAACGTCGCTGACCCGGGCCAGGGCTCCCTTCAGTGCGGCGAGCGTGAGCGGCCGCACGGCGAAATCGGCGAGCTTGCCCTCGGCGTGCACGATCAACGCCTCCGGCAGACCGTGGGCGACCGACACGAAGATCTCTCCGAGGCTCTGCGCAACGGGCAGAAACGGCCGCAGTTCGTCGGATACGTCCTGACCCATGTCGACGTTGACCGCCGACAGGACGAGCTCTCCGGCCAGCGCTTGGGCGACGGCTTCGGCGACGGCGGTGCCCGCCTTGTCCTGCGCCTCCTGCGTCGATGCGCCGAGATGCGGAGTGAGGACCACCTCTGCGAGGTCACGGAGCGGACTCTCGCCCAGCGGCTCCTCGGCGAAGACGTCCAGCGCAGCTCCGGCAACGATCCCGCTCCGGATGGCTTCGGCGAGGGCTTGTTCGTCGATGATGCCGCCGCGCGATGTGTTGACGATCCGCACCCCCGGTTGCATTCGCCCGAAGGCGGCACCGTCGATGAGGTGCTCCGTCTCCCGGGTCAACGGGAGATGAACGGTGACGAAGTCGGCCGTCGCGAACAGTTCCTCGAGCGGGACGACGTCGACACCCAGCCGGCGCGCCCGATCCGCCGAAACGTACGGGTCGTATGCGATCAGCTTCATTCCGAACGAGGAAGCCCGCTGCGCGACGAGCGTGCCGATTCGGCCGAGACCTACGATCCCGAGCACCTTGCCGTGCAGTTCGACACCCTGGAACTGCTTGCGCTCCCACTCACCGCGTCGCATCGACGCGTCTGCGGCGGTCACCCGACGGGCCTGGGCGAGGAGAAGCGCCATGGTGTGTTCGGCGGCCGAGATGACATTGGCCTGCGGCGCATTGACGACCAGGACACCTGCCTGAGTGGCGGCGTCGACATCGATGTTGTCCACTCCGATGCCGGCGCGACCGACGACCTGCAGCGCAGGTGCAGCAGCGATCAGCTCGGCGTCGACTTTGGTGGCCGACCTGACGATGAGCCCGGCGGCGTCGCTCATCGCGGCGAGCAACGCCGGGCGATCCTGGTCGACGAGTATCTCGACGTCGCACGTTGCTGCGAGCGAGTCGATCCCCGCTTGCGCGATCTTCTCGGCGACGACGACCTTGGGTTTCATGGATTACTCCCGAATGGGTGCCGTATTGTGGTCGCACCCCGGCGCTGCGCCAAGATTTCCGCGTCTGGGGCCGGGTACGGCGGTCGGCAGCATCGGGACCTCAGTCACTGGCCCCCGTTTTCCGGTGGCGGTAGCGTCGGAGACAGGAGGTGCTCATGAGTTCAGTGAACTGGCAACCCCGGATCATTGCGGTCGGCGTCGATGGCTCCGACCAGAGCCGCCATGCCGCCGCTATCGCCGTCGAGATCGCCAGGACCCACGGCGCGACGGTGACGCTCATCGCCGTTGTTCGGCCCCCGGAAGGCTGGTGGGGTGTCGTCGGTGCACCACCTACCGCCGGCTCCATCGCAACCGCCCTGGCCGATGCCCAGCAGGATGTGCTCGACACAACGATCGCGGCGCTCGACCTGGAAGGCGTCTCCCTGGACACGGAGGCGGAGATCGGCGAACCGGCGGCATCACTTGTCGACGCCTGTCACCGGCTCGACGCCGACTTGCTCGTCGTCGGCCGGCGCGGAGCCGGTTTGATGGAACGGCTCGTCATGGGATCGGTGGCCGATCGGGTGAGCCGGGCGGCACCGTGCCCGGTGCTGATCGTGCCGTAGGAAACCCCGACCCCGACCCCGACCCCAACTCTGGCGAACGGGCGGGGCGGCAACGTGCAGTCGAGAGCTGCGAGGCGCGAGCCGGCGGCCGCTGATAGCTACCAGCTGCGGCTGCCCATGTCCTCCCCCAGCGAGGCCTCGTCGAGCGTTGGGGGAGGTGGCCCGAAGGGCCGGAGGGGGCACGCAGTGGATCTGTGGCTCCTCCTTCAACCCCCTTACCCGAAACGAGCTGCCTCGGGCAGCTCGTTGCGACCTCTCCCTGAAAGGGAGAGGCGATTCCTCACCGGATATTGAAATACCAGAACCAGGCTATGGCGCCGGCGATCCCGGAGTACAACGCCATCTTGAAGAAGCTCTTGGCGACGCCGTAGAAGAACCCGATCACCGCCAGCACTCCAATGAGGAGAAGGATCGCGGTCAAGAGCGGGTTGGCAGCCGCAGACTCGAGGAACCCGTCCGGAATGCGGTCGGCGATCGACGGCGGCAGCCGGTCGACGACGTCGTCGGGGATCTTGTCGAGAACGCCGGTCCTGAGCTTCTC
>JBFIQU010000030.1:0-13315 GCA_041609395.1 Acidimicrobiia bacterium
ATGATCGGCTGCCCGGCCATCCGTTTCACCATGTCTCCGTTCACCGTCCCCGCCACCGAAACACCAACGAACGCGTCGGCGTCCTCGAGGGCGTCGGTGAGCGTCCGCCGGTCCGTGGCCACGGCGAACTCGGCTTTGTGGTCGGGGAACTCCTCCCTGCCCTCGTAGATGACCCCTTTGGAGTCCACGAGGAGGATGTGCTCCGGCCGAACGCCGAGGTGACGGAAGAACCGCGCCGTTGCGATGCCGGCTGCCCCTGCACCGCTGAACACGACGCGCACGTCGGCGACGTCCTTGTCGACCAGCTCCAGGGCATTGAGGAACCCGGCACCGGCGATGATCGCCGTCCCGTGCTGGTCGTCGTGGAAGACCGGTATGTCCAGGCGCTCCTTGAGCGTTCGCTCGATGTAGAAGCACTCCGGTGCCTTGATGTCCTCCAGGTTGATGCCGCCGAAGGTGGGTTCCAGCATTTCGCAAAGCCGGATGAGCTCGTCGGGGTCGTGGGTCGCGGCTTCGATGTCGAAGACGTCGATATCGGCGAACCGCTTGAAGAGCACCGCCTTGCCTTCCATGACGGGCTTGGCGCCCAGCGGGCCGATGTCGCCGAGACCCAGAACGGCAGTCCCATTGCTGACGACGGCGACCAGGTTTCCCCGGTTCGTGTAGCGAAATGCGTTCTCCGGGTCGGCGGCGATGGCGAGACTCGGTTCGGCAACGCCGGGCGTGTATGCGAGCGACAGATCCGCCTGCGTGGCCGTCGGCTTGGTGGCACGGATCTCGAACTTCCCCGGCCGGCCTCGTTCGTGGTAGTCGAGCGCCTCACTGAAGCGCTTGCTTCCGTCGGCCATCAGATGTCCTCGATGGCCGCCATCGCTTCGCGGACCGAGAACCTGCCTTCCGTCACCTCCCGGCCCACGACCACGCCGCCGAGGGTGCGGCCATTCACCTTCAGATCCCGAAGGTGGTGGAGATCGTCCAGGTTGCGGACGCCGCCGGCTGCTATGACCGGCTCTTCCACAGACTCGACGGCGCGGCGGAGAATGCCAAAGTTGGGCGGTTCCACGAGAGCATCGCGGCCGGCCTCGGAGACGAGATACGCGGCGGCGCCCGCCGACGACATCTCGATCAGGACCTCTTCGAGAAACCGGCCGCTGTGCGCGGTCCAGCCGCGTACGACGAGTTCCTCGGTGGGCCGAACGTCCAGGCTGATCACAATCCGGTCGGGATACTCCCGGCACAGATCCCACACCATCTGTTGATGTTCGATTGCGGCCGTACCCATGACGATCCGCCAGGCGCCGGCATCGAGCAGACGTTCGGCTTCCTGCTCGGAGCGAATTCCACCCGCCACCTGCACCGGTACGTCGACGGCCTCGATGATCTCGTGAAGCAGGGGACGATTTCGCATGTCACCGTATGCGGCACCATCGAGGTCGACGATGTGCAGCCGTGCTGCCCCCTTCTCCACCCAGCCGCCGGCACGGGCCACGGGATCGGCGTCGAGAGCTATCGCTTCGGTCACGTCGCCTCGAGGCAGACGAACTGCTCTGCCGCCGAGGATGTTCACACGGGTATAGAGATCCATATGACAGAGGCTAGGGGCCGCCAGACCTCCCTGCACCCGGGTTGGCCCCGCGACCCGAACGACGCAGCGACCACGCCACCCCGAGGGCGATCACGGACAGAACCGCGGCGAACAGAAACGTCTCGGCGAGCGCCATCGCCGTGGTTTCGGCTTGCGCCGTTTCCAGAGCCGCCTCGAAACCGGGATCACCGATCGGCGGAAGCTCGAGTTGCTGCCGCAGCTGATCGAATCGATACAGGCCCCACGCGGTGAGACCCGACAGCCCAACGCTGAGACCGAGCAGGCGAAAGAGCAGCACCAACCCGGCCGCGGTGCCCCGCCGATCTGGCGGCACGGCGTCGACCACGGCGGCGTTGGTGGGAGCTGTTACGAGCCCAAACCCCAGGCCAAGGACGACGAGCTGCGCCGCCATCGTCCCCGGCTCGGTCGACTCCGACCAGGTCAGTCCCATGATCAGAAATCCGGTTCCGACGGCCGCCATACCCACCACGGTGACCGGCCGGTACCACGTCCTCTCGGTAGCTCGGCCGCCGGCGTATGCGGCAACCGCCATGGTTGCGGTGAGCGCACTCAGGACCCAACCACTCTCGATCGCGGCGCGGCCGACATCGGACTCCGTGACGTTGACGAACAACGGAACATCGACCATTGCGATGATCAAGACCGCTCCGACGAGGAAATTGATCACGATGCCGGCACTGAGGTTGCGGTCGGAGAAGAGGGACAGATCGACCAGCGGGTCACGGCTCCGGCGCTCGACCAGGATGAACGCCACCAGCGCCACCACTGCCCCGGCGTACAACGGCAGCACCGACCTCGACCCGGCACCGGTCAGTTCCTCCAACGAGGCGACACTCTGGATGTCGCTCGAATCGAGCAACGCAATGTTGAGGAGCACCAGCCCGGCCGCCAGCGACACCGCTCCGCCCCAGTCGATGCGGGCGCGGCGGGCCGGGCGGTCCAGGTCTCGTAACGCATACCAGGCTGCTGCCATGCCGATCACGGCGAGCGGGATGTTGAGATAGAACTGCCACCGCCAGCTCAGAAACCTGACCAGCATGGCTCCGAACAAGGGGCCCCATACCCACCCGAGGGTGTCGATCGCACCGAGCACTCCGAGCGCGGTCGGCCGCCGCTGCTCCTCGTAGACGTCGGCGACGGCGGCGATCGCGACCGGGACCATGGCGCCTCCGCCGACGGCGGTGAGAATGCGGCCGGCGATGAACGGGCCGAGGCTCGTGGTGAACGGGATCCAGATCGATCCGGCGAGGAACACCGCGAGCGACCAGAGGAACACCTTCCGCCTCCCGAAGATGTCGCTCACCCGGCCCATGAACGGCATGACGGCGACGTAGGCCACCAGGTAGGCGTTGACGATCCAGGCGGTCTCGTCGAACCCGTCCGGAAGCGTGATGTCGAGATCGCCGATGATCTGGCGCAACATCGTGGCGACGACGGTGAGGTCGTCGGCGGCGATGAAGACACCGAACGAAACCACGGCAAGCACGATCCGCGGCGAGACGGTGGCCGGCCCGGTGCGGGCTTCAGTCATCGAGCGGCGGCGGTGCGATGGTCACCTCGGCGTCGTATCCCGACAGCAGGACGGTCCAATTGCTGGCATCGTCACCCGCACCGGTCGTGAACGTCATTTCCGACACGAGCCACGTTCCGTCGTCGATCCACACGGTGACCTGGACGTCATCCTCCTCGATGAGACCGGCGGTGATGACCTGGACATCTGCGCCGTCGACCGTGCCGGCAACGGCGAACCGATTGCCGTCGGCATCGACAACGAGCGGTGCCGCCACGCCGGTGGCGAGGAGATCCCCGATCCCGCCGTCGCGGGCGAAGAGGCGAAGCGGGTCGAATGCGTTGTCGACGCCGAGCGCCTCCCAGGTCCCGGTCAACGGATTCGTGATCCACTTGTCCGGGCCGATGGCGATGGCGCCGATCTCGATGGGAATCCCGGCAGCACGGCCTTGCACGACGGCACGGAACGAACCCGGGGACCGGTAGTCGCCGACGGCGGAACGGCCGGTCAACAGGCCGCTGCCGTCGAGACTGACCGGGGCGCCTTGAACCTCGATGTCGAAGCGCACCGTCTCTACGTTGCGCATGGCGATCCCGGCATCGGCGAGGAGCTGCTCGGCGGCAGGCGCCGCGGCGATGTCCCCGTTCGACCCTCCGCAGGCGACCGCCGTCACCGCGATGATCAGAAGCAGGCCTGCGCGTCTCCACGACATGCCGTCGATGCTATCGGGGAAGGCTCCGGTCTCCCGGCGGACTGGTAACTTGCAGCGCCATGCCGGCTGCCGCCCCCGAATTTCCCGTCGAGAGGTACACCCTGGACAACGGCCTCCGGGTCGTTCACAACCCGGACCGGGCGGCCCCGGTCGTCGCGGTGGGCATGTTCTACGACGTCGGGTTCCGCTCCGAACCAGAAGGCCGGACCGGGTTTGCCCATCTCTTCGAGCACATGATGTTCCAGGGCTCGGCTCGGGTCGGCAAATGGGAGTTCCCGCAGCTGATTCAGGGAAACGGAGGCAGCTTCAACGGGTCGACCACCCCCGACTACACGAACTACTTCGAGGTCGTCCCGGAACAGGCGTTGGAATTGGCCCTCTTTCTCGAGGCCGACCGGATGCGGTCGCTTGCAGTCACACAGGAGAACCTCGACAACCAGATCGCCGTCGTGAAGGAGGAGATCCGGGTCAACGTTCTCAACCGACCATACGGGGGATTCCCGTGGATCGACCTCGGCGACGTGATGTTCGACACGTTCGCCAACACGCACAACGGATACGGCAGCTTCGTGGATCTCGAGGCCGCCACCCTGGCGGATGTCGCCGATTTCTTCGCAACGTTCTATGCCCCGTCGAACGCAGTCCTCGTGATCGTCGGCGACGTAACCGTCGACGCCGCCCGCGACCTCGTCGAGTCCCAGTTCGGATCGATCCGGGGCACGCGTCCGCCGGCGAATCGCAGCTTCTCGGAGCCCCTGCCGACGCGTCAGAAGCGGGCACGAAAGACAGATCCGCTGGCGCCGACGCCTGCGTTCGTCGCCGGCTATCGCGTGCCCGATCCGGTCACTGCTCTCGACGAGATCCTTGCGCTGGAGATCCTGGGCCGGATTCTCACCGATGGCGAAGCCTCCCGTTTGCAGCGCCGCCTCATCCGAAAGACGGCATTGGCCACGTCGGTCGATGCCTGGCTGGGGGTCTTCAACGATCCGTTCGGGATGCGCGATCCCACCCGGTTTCAGATACTCGTGCACCACGGGGCCACCTCCGACTTCGACGCCCTCGTCGACGCCATCGACGACGAACTCGCCCGCGTGATCGCAGCCGTCTCCGACGACGAGGTAACCCGCACCGTGGCCGCCTGGCAGGCGGGATTCCTGCGGGGCGTGGATGGATTCCTCCGCCGCGCGCTCGTGCTCGGACCGCTGGAGCTGATCCATCGGCGCCCGGAATTGATCAACGAGCTTCCGACCCGGGTTGCGGCGGTGTCTTCGTCCGCAGTAGAGCACGCTGCTGCGACCTGGCTGCGGCCCGAGTTGCGCACCGTCCTGCGACTGGACCCGGCCCGATGACCCTTCCCGCCGCCGCCCCACCGCGACCGCCGCGCACGCCGGCCACAGCAGCCCGGACACTGTCCAACGGGCTGGAAGTTCTGGCGGCCCGGCGCAGTGGCGTCCCGATGGTCGAGTTCCGGTTGCGGGTTCCCGACGTAGCGGCAACGGGCAGCGTCGCAGCCCGGCGCACCCTGGCTATCGAGACGCTGCTTTTGGGCTTACCGGGCCGCGACGCCACCGAGATCGCGGCGACGGCACAGCGGTGGGGCGGCAGCCTGGCGACCACCAGCACGTCCGACGCCGTCTACGTATACGGGGCGGTTCTCGCCCGCAACCTGGAACCCATGCTCCGGTTCGTAGCCGAGATCATGGCGACGGCTTCATTCCCAACCGCTGCGGTCACCGCCGAACGGGAGCGCCTCGCCCGGGAGCTGGTCATTCGCCGCGCCCGACCGGAGACCATCGCCGGCGAGGCTCTGCGAGCGGAGATGTTCGGCCGCCATCCATACGGCCTGGGTCTGCCCGATCCGTCCGAGATCGTGGGATTGACATCGCCGATGATGAAGCGATACCGATCGCGCCTTGGTCCCGCCGGGTCACAGCTCGTGCTGTGCGGCCACATTTCGACGAGCGCCGCCCTCGACGCCTCCACCGCCATGGAAGCTTGGAGGGGCGACGCCGGCGGAGCAGCGGACCCGCAGCCGGCACCCCGTCCGGGTCCGGTCCTGATCGTCGATCGCCCCGGCTCGGTGCAGACCAATATTCGGGTTGCGGGCACGGCACCGTCGCGACGCGACGCCTCCTTTGCGGCCACCGACCTGGCGGTCACCCTCTTCGGGGGGTCGTCGGCGTCCCGCTTGATGGCGAACATCCGCGAGGACAAGGGGTACTCCTATTCGCCCCGGGCATCGGTTCATCACGCCGCTGCCGGAAGCCGCATGGTGATTGCCGCCAACGTCGCAACGGAGGTGACGGCGGCAGCCTTCAGCGAAATCGTGTATGAACTGTCCCGGGTGGTGACGACCACCGCCGCCGACGACGAGATCGACCGGGCGCGCCGGTACCGGATCGGAACGGCCGCGATTGCGGCCCAATCGCAAACCGGCCTCACCGCTCAGCTGACGGTGCTGGCTGCCGCCGGGTTACCTCCGTCGTTCATCAGGGACCACGCCGTGGCCCTGGGCCGGGTGACCGCTGGCGATGTGCTGGATGCCGCGCGCCGCTGGCTGACACCGCAGCGGCTCGTGACGGTGATGGTCGGGGACGCCGCCCGGATCGCCGGCGACCTGGAGATGCTGACCGAGATCGCCATCGCCGACTAGCCGGATCGGTTCAGTCCGGATGGCACAGCGCAGCCATCAAGCGCACGCCGTACCACAGGTTGCCGATGCGGAGGTTCTCGTCCGCCGCGTGCTGGTTGTTGTCGTGGTTCGCGATCGGCACCAGTACCACCGGCGCCCGCAAGATCTCGGTGAACCAGAACAGGGGCACCGAACCCCCGAACGTCGGCACGGCAAGGACCTCACCACCGCCAGCTGCCCTGGCGGCGTCCACAACGGCCGCCGCCGCCGGATCGTCCATTGGAAGCCGCACCCCGGGATACCCGGGCACGGCTCGCACCGTGGCAACCCGGGCGTGCCCGCGATCGTCGTCGCCGGGCTCGCCGTCGATCACATGGAACCCCTGGCGCTCGACGTGACGCCGGACGAGTTCCGCCATCGCAGATGGATCGTTCCCGGGGACGAGACGAAGGTCGAGAGACGCCGTTGCCGCCGTCGGGATCACGTTGCGCGCAAGGTCACCGACCGGTCCTCCGTCGAGCCCCCGTACGTTCAACGACGGAAGGAACAGGCGCTCGAGAAGTGAGGCGCCGGAGCCTTCGGTGGCGCCGATGCCGAGCTCGCGACGAAGCTCGGCGTCGTCGCGAGGGACATCCCGCGCCGCCGCCAGCTCAGCGGCACCGGGCGGGATGGTGGAGTCGTAGAAGCCGTCGACGAGGACCCGTCCCTCGTCGTCCTTCATCGACGCCAGGATGCGGGCCAGTTCCTGCACCGGGTTGAAAACCCAGTTCCCATAGTGACCGGAATGGAGGGGACGGTTCGGGCCGTGGACCGTGATCTCCATCTCGGTGATACCGCGGACACCAAAGACGATCTGGGGGAGTCCGCTGCGGTGCACCGGCCCGTCGCAGATCAGCCATAGATCGGCATCCAGGGCATCTCGGTTGGCGGCGAAGTAGTCGGCGAGATGGACCGATCCGATCTCCTCCTCACCCTCGAAGGCGAAGACGAGATTGACGGCCGGGCTCATGGAACCCGCAGCCAGCGCACGAAGGGCGACGGCGAGTGCGAACAGTGGAGCCCGGTCGTCGGCGGTACCGCGTGCATAGAGACGCCACTCGGGGTCGACGGGGTCCCCGGATACCGGGAGGGAAAGCGCCTCGCCGCCACGATCGATCCGGCCCGACACCAGAGTCGGCACGAACGGACCGAACGTCCACTCGTCGGGATCGACCGGTTGACCGTCGTAGTGGACGTAGATCCCGACCGTCCGCTCGGCCCCGACGTCGATTCGTCCCGTCAACAGCGGCGGGGCACCGTCGATTCGAAGCGACGTGAGTTCGACACCTGATCGCACGTAGAGGTCGGCGACGGCAGCTGCAGCGAGATCCGGCTGGCCGGGCACCCGGGAGACATTCGGAACGGAGACGAGGTCCGCGAACTCTCGCACCAGATCGGCGGCGTGTTCATCTATGAAGCTGGCGGCTGCGGTGACGGCAGACGGTTGCACACGGCCAGCGTAGAGAGCCGTAGCATCCCCGACCATGCGGAACGGAACGGTCAAGGCCCTGTCGCGACTCCACACGATGGTCTATAGGCTCTCACGGGGGCGGCTCGGCGGACGGCTGCCCCGGATCGAGGGACCGATGCTGTTGCTGACGACGACAGGCCGCAGCACCGGCAAGCCGCATACCGTGCCCTTGCTCTTTCTCGCCGTCGACGATGCCCGGGTGGTCATCGCCTCGTACGGGGGACGCCCGTCCCACCCGGAGTGGTACCGCAACCTCGTCGCCGAACCCGCGGCGACGGTCGAGGTCGACGGCCGGACACTGCCGGTGACGGCAAGCACGGCAACGGCCAAGGAAAAGGAGCGGCTGTGGCCGCTCGCATTGGCGGCATACCCGGGGTATGCCACGTATCAGACCAGGACCGAGCGGGATATCCCGATGGTGTGGTTGAGGGAGAGGTAGTACGGGCTACGGTCTACCAGCTACCGGCCACCAGCCACCAGCCACCAGCGCGGGCTGGCCTGCGGCCAGTCCGTCGGCAGTTTCCTCCGGACACTGCTGCTACGGGCTATAGCATCCGCGCCTCATGCGCATCGTCGTTTCCGATCTCCGTCGCACCTTCGAGGTGACCGATCGCCCTCCCGGGCTGAAGGCGGCACTGCGATCCATCGTGTCGCGCTCGTTTCGGGAGATCGTGGCCGTCGATGGAGTGTCCTTCGTTGTCGAGCCCGGTGAGATCGTCGGGTTTCTCGGACCGAATGGTGCGGGCAAGACGACCACCCTCAAGGTGATCTCTGGTCTCCTCACACCCACGGCGGGTGAAGTCAGGGTGGGGCCGTTCATACCGCATGAGCGGGATCCCGACTACCTGCTCCGACTCGGATTCATCATGGGGCAGCGCCACCAGCTGCACTTCGATCTTCCGGTCGAGGACGGACTCGATGTGCGGCGTGTCCTCTACGGCCTCGACACGAGGGAGTACCGCGCTTCGCTCGATGAGCTCGTCGAACTGCTGTCACTGCAGGAGATCCTGCCGCAGCCGATTCGCAAGCTCAGCCTCGGCCAGCGGATGCGGGCGGAACTGGCGGCGACACTGCTTCACCGGCCCAGCGTCGTCCTCCTCGACGAGCCGACACTCGGCCTCGACTTCGAGGCACAGCACAAGATCCGGCAGTTCATCGCCGAGTACGTCGCCCGCCACAGCGCGGCGGTGATCCTCACGTCGCACTATCTCGCCGACGTGGTTGCGCTCTGTGAACGAGTCATCGCGATCTCCCACGGCTCCGTCCGGTACGACGGCGACCTGGAGACGCTCACCGCCCGGGCGGGATCGAACAAACGGATCGAGCTACGCCTCGACCGTTCGCTCCCGGCTGAAGAACTGGCCGGGTTCGGTCGGGTGATCTCGACTCGCCCCAACCGGGCCGTCATCGAGGTCGACCAGGCGGCTACCGGCGCAACCGTGAATCGCGCCTTGCAACATCCCGCGGTATCCGACCTGACGTTGACGGACCCACCGCTCGAGGATGCACTCGCGGAGATCTACGGCGCGCCATGACCGCCCCGTCGCTCCCCCGCATCTACGGTGCCCTCGTCCGCGGCGAACTCATTGCGACGTCCGGCTATCGAGCAAACCTCATTGTCAGCATCGTCGGCTGGGTGATTCCGTTCGTGATGCTGGCCCTGTGGCGCGGAGCAGCCGAAGATGGCGCCATCGAGGGAGTGACGGCAGGCCAGTTCACGTCCTACTTCGCGCTCATTCTCCTGACTACCACGCTCAGCTTCAGCGCACATCTCATCTACGGGTTCACGCCCCTCGTCCACGAGGGCCGGCTCGCCGACTACCTGGTGAGGCCGTACCACCCTTTCCACAACCTGATCGCCGGCGGTGCCGCCCGGGTCGCCTTCCGCGCGCCGGTGGCTGCGGTGTTCTGCATCGGAGTCATCACCATCCTCGGAGGCGCGCTGGGCGGATGGCGAAACGCCGTCATCGCTATACCGGTGTGGATCATCGGAGCCCTCACATCCGGATACCTCGGCGCTCTGGCCGGGTCCCTGGCGCTCTGGGTGACCAAAGCCTACGCCGTGCAGTCACTTGTTATCGGAACAGAAGGGCTTCTGGGCGGCCTATACGCACCGATCGCATTGCTACCGGGTTGGCTCGAGGTCGTTGCGCGACACACTCCCTTCTGGTTCCAGATCGGGGCTCCCGCCGAGCTCATGGCCGGCATGATCGGTCCGGGTGACGGGCTGCAGGTCATCGCCGAGGGGGTGGTGTGGCTGGTGGTGCTCCATGTCGTGTTCCGCACCGTCTGGAGACGCGGCGTGACACAGTACGAACTCGTCGGCGGATGACATGCTGACGTTGCGCGCACTCCTGGCGGGATGGCGAGCAGAGCTCGCCGCCGCAGCCGAGTATCGCGGCGACCTGGTGGTCGGGACCCTCGTCAGCGCAGTGTGGCTCGCCCTTGCGGTCATTCCCGCAGTGATCGTCTTCACCCACGTGAACATCGCATCCGGCTGGACTTTGGAGCGCCTGCTCCTGGTGCAAGCCGTGTGGTACCTGATGGACGGTGTCCTATGGATCGTGATGCAACCGAACCTCTGGGCGCTCGGGGAACAGGTCCGCTCGGGCGACCTCGACTTCTACCTGCTGCAGCCGGGCAGCGCTCTCGCCCGGACGACCCTGACCCGGATCCGGCCCGGCGACCTTCCCAAAGCTGCGTTTGCAGTGGCGCTGGCCGTGTTCGCCATCGTGCGCGGGGTCGATGTCGACGCAGCCGGCATTGCCTTTGGGCTCGTGGCCGTCGGGTGCGCCGTCGTGCTGATGTGGGCGATCGCGGTGTTGTCCCACCTGCCTGCGATCACCGCCGTGCAGTTCGAGGCGTCGTTCGCGATGCATGCCGCTCACAACCTCGCCCGGATTCCCGTTTCGTTCTATGGCCGGCTGGTGAGCACGATCCTCACCTTTGTCGTCCCGGTCGCGTTCCTCAGCACGATCCCCGCCGAGATCTTCTTCGGAGCATCGGGTGTCCGGGAGCTGGCCGGCGCCGTCGGGGTGGCCGCAGGGGCGATCGCGGTCACGGCTGCGGTGTGGAAACGACAGGTGTCCCGGTACACAGGAGCGACGGCTTGATCAGGCCGGTCCGATCATCGAGCCGCGTCAGCCGACGGTATCGAAGTAGCTGTTCAGCTCAGCCATGAGCGCCTCGATCGATTCGAACTCGAACAGAACCTGGTTCTGCTTGTCGACTGCCTTGTCGTGTACCAGGACGTTCTCGATGGTGAAGGGGCGGACCTCGGTCGTTCCGTTGGCCGCCTTCTCCATCTCGTCTCCGCCGGACATGAGACCGGTGCCGAAGATCTTCCGCTCCCCGCCTTCCCGGATCAGGCCGAACTCGGTGCTGAACCAGGCCAGCCGCTTGATGTTCTCCTTCTGCTCAGACGTCGTGGCCCGCAGGTACGTGGGGGCAAACATCTCCTGCAGCTGCGCGTAGTGCGGCAGAACCATGAACGGGAGATGGCCGAAGATGTCGTGGAACATATCCGGTTCCGGGGTCCAGTCCAGCTCTTCCCACGAACGCATGTAGTCGGTGATCAGGAAGATCTTCTGATCGAACTTGCGGTACCACTCGTCGGCGTCGGTGTATCGCACGTCGGTGCGCTCGATTCTCCAGCCGGTACGGGGCGTGATGGCGGCATTGAGGAATTGAACCGATGGGATCTCGGCCGCCGGCAACTTCAGAATCTCGAAGCCGGTCAGGTAGTCCCGGCAGGCATATTTCTCGATGCGGGGAATCTGACGGCGGTACAGCTCGGCCCAGGTCTTGTGCTGTTCCGGCGTGAACTCCATCGTGGCGAACCTCCTCGAAGGCGACGTCTCTCACCGACCCGGCGGGCCGAGGGGGCGCGTCCTACCACGAGCCCCCATCAGCGTAGTTGAGCGCCGCGGAGCGGTGCGGTTCCAGGAACTGCAATCATTGGGCTGATGGACGAAGGGCATCAACAACGCCGCCGCCGCCGGCTGACGGCGACCGTCACCGATCTGGCGGTCGAGCGCCAGCGCGCGCTGCTCATCGGGCTCGTCACCGGCGACCGCGACCTCGACGAGGCCGACGCGAGCATGCGCGAGCTGGAACGGCTCACCGATACGGCCGGATCCGATCCGGTCGAGTCCGTGATCCAGCGTCGTGATGCCCCCGACCCGGCCTATTTCATCGGAAGCGGCAAGGCGCGCGAGCTGGCGTCACTCGGCACGGCGCTCGACATCGACCTCGTCGTGTTCGACAACCCGCTGACCCCGGCGCAGCAGCGCAACCTCCAGGAGCTCTTCGAAGTCGACGTGGTCGACCGCGAAGCCCTGATCCTCGACATCTTCGCCCAGCACGCAACCAGCAAGGCCGGCATGCTCCAGGTGGAGCTGGCTCTGCTCCGTTACCGCCTGCCCCGCCTCCGCGGCAAGGGGACCGAGCTGAGCCGCCTGGGAGGCGGTATCGGCACCAGGGGTCCCGGTGAGTCGCAGCTGGAGACCGACCGCCGGCGCATCCAGGAACGCATCACCAAGCTCGAGCGAGATCTGGCCGGATTGGCGAAGTCACGGGCCACCCAGCGGAAGCAACGCAATCGCACACATCTCCCATTGCTGTCCCTGGTCGGGTACACGAATGCCGGCAAGTCGACACTCCTGAACACGCTCACCGGGGCCGGTGTCCTCGTCGAGGATCAGCTGTTCTCGACCCTGGACTCGACGGTCCGCCGGCTGTCGCTGCCAGGAGGGCAGGAGGCGCTCGTGTCGGACACGGTCGGGTTCGTCCGCCATCTTCCGCATCAGCTCGTCGAGGCGTTCCGATCGACGCTCGACGAGGCTCGCAACGCCGATCTCCTCCTCCATGTCGTCGACGGAACCGAGCCCACCGCAGAGCGCCAGATCACCGCCGTCCGGGAGGTGCTCGAAGACATCGACGCCGGCGGGGCAACCGAACTGCTCGTCCTCAACAAGCGGGACGTTGCCGAACCCGTCGTCTACGACCGCCTCCGGATGCTCCACCCCGACGCGGTACCGATTTCGGCGGCAACGGGCGAGGGCATCGACGACCTGCTGGAAGCAATAGTCAAAGCGCTCGCCGCCACCTCGGTGGAGGTCACACTGCTCGTTCCCTACGAACGCGGCGACGTCGTCGCCGCCGTCCACCGCCGGGGTGAGGTCGTGGCAACCGACCATGCCCAGAACGGAACCGTCCTCACCGCCTTTCTCCCCCACGACGCCGTGGGCGAGTTCTCCGACTTCCTCTCGTCGTAAGCGTTTCCAGAAACCCTCAAACGCCACCACAAACCGTCCGAAATCAGATCCATGCCTCTGGGGCTTCTG
>JBFIQU010000031.1:0-13232 GCA_041609395.1 Acidimicrobiia bacterium
CGTCGGAGGCGGGCATTGTGGTCTTCGAGGATGCTGCCCAGGCCCACGGCGCGACCGTCGACGGCCGGCCCGTCGGCGGGCTGGGACTGTGGGGGGCGTTCTCCTTCTACCCGACCAAGAACATGACCACGGGCGAAGGGGGAATGATCACCACGAACGACCCCGACGTCGCTCATCGAGCCCGGCTGCTGCGCAACCAGGGCATGGAGCAGCGGTACGTGCACGACATCCCGGGCCTCAACGAGCGCATGACCGAGATCGAAGGAGCCATTGGACGGGTCCAGTTGCGCCACCTGGAGGATTGGACGGAACGGCGGCGCGCCAACGCCGCGTTCTACACGACGCATCTCGCCGGCGCAGCGGTGACACCAATCGAGCGTCCCGGATACCGGCACGTGTACCACCAGTACACCATCCGGGTGTCCGACCGCCGCACCGTCATCGATGCTCTCGAAGCCGACGGAATCGGATACGGCATCTACTACCCTCTCCCCACCCACCTGCAGGCCCCGTACGTCGACACCGGTGCGTCGCTGCCGGTGACCGAGCAGGTCGCCGAACAGGTGCTGTCAATTCCGGTGCGCCCGGACCTCACCACCGAGGAACGCAAGCGCATCGTCGATGTCATCAACGAGGTGATCGATTCATGAGCGAACTCCGTACCGGCCTCATCGGCCTGGGCATGATGGGCCGCAACCATGCCCGGCTGTTGCAACGGCTCGAGGGCACCGACTTCGTGGGCGCCGTCGATCCAGACGGTGATCGTCATCGCGCACTGCACCGTGACGACCTCCTGATGGAGAAAGTGGACCAACTCATCGACGCCGGGGTCGAAGCGGCCGTCGTGGCGATCCCCACGCTGCACCACGAGGAGATGGCCCTCACCCTCGCCGAAGCCGGTGTGCACGTTCTCATCGAGAAGCCCCTGGCCGCCGACGTCGAAGCGGCCCGCCGCATCCAGAAGGCGTTCGATGATCGCGGCCTGGTGGGCGCCGTGGGCCATGTCGAGCGCTTCAACCCCGCTCTCCAGGAGATGAAGCGCCGGCTGCGCAGCGGTGAACTCGGCCAGGTCTTCTCCATCTCGACGATGCGGGTCGGACCGTTTCCGCACCGGATCCAGGACGTCGGCGTCGTGAAAGATCTGGCGACCCACGACATCGACCTCGTCCGCTGGCTGGGCGAAGGCGATTTCGCCGCCATCCACGGATTCACCGCCCACAAGATGGGCCGGGATCACGAGGACTTGTTGTCGGCGTCGGGGCGGCTCACGAACGGGATCGTGGTGAACCTCCAGGTCAACTGGGTGACGCCGGCGAAGCGGCGGGCCGTGACCGTGCTCGGTGAACGCGGCGCCTTCGTCGGCGACATGCTGAGCGCCGACCTCACCTTCTATTCGAATGGAGAGATCCCGACCGAATGGGAGGCGGTCGCCCGCCTGCGCGGTGTGTCGGAGGGAGACATGATCCGCTATGCGATACGCAAGCCGGAACCCCTCTTGACCGAACTCGAGGCGTTTCGCGACGCCGTTCTCGGCGTCGACGATGCGGAGATCGTCTCGCTGGCCGACGGCGTGGAGGTACTGCGCGTCGCCGAAGACATGCTGCAGGGTGCGGAGCAGAACAACGGTGTCTGAGCAGACCGCCGCCGTCGTGGCTCTCGGCAAGATCGGCCTTCCGCTCGCCGTGCAAATCGCCGGTGCCGGTGTTCAGGTACTCGGCAGCGACATCTCCCCGTTGGTCGTCGACCTCGTCAACCGCGGCGAGGAGCCGTTCCCCGGCGAGGCCCATCTGGCCGAGCGGCTCGGCCGGGTCGTCGCCGACGGCATGCTGCGGGCGACGACCGACAACCGGGAAGCGGTGGCCGCCGCCGGCGTCGTGATCGTGGTCGTTCCGCTGATGGTGGACGGCGACGGGGTTCCCAACTTCGCGGCGATCGACGCTGCGACCGCCGACATCGGTGCGGCGCTGCAACCGCGAACGCTCGTCTCGTACGAAACGACGCTCCCGGTGGGCACGACCCGCAATCGGTTCGCCCCCATGCTCGCCGCGGCGTCCGGACTCGAGCCGGGCAAGGATTTCTTCCTGGTGCACAGCCCGGAGCGGGTGTTCAGCGGCCGGATCTTCGCCGACCTCCGCCGTTATCCGAAGCTGGTCGGGGGCATCGACCAGGATTCGTCGGACGTTGCGGTTGCGTTCTACGAGCGCGTGCTCGAGTTCGATGATCGACCCGATCTCCACCGACCCAACGGGGTGTGGGATCTGGGTTCTGCCGAGGCGGCCGAAATGGCCAAACTCGCCGAGACCACCTATCGCGACGTGAACATCGCCCTGGCCAACGAGTTTGCCCGATTCGCCGAAGAGATCGGCATCGACGTCGGCCCTGTGATCGAGGCGGCCAACAGCCAGCCCTTCTCACACATCCACCGGCCCGGTGTGGCCGTCGGCGGACACTGCATCCCGGTGTACCCGCGCTTCTACACGAGCGTCGACGCAGCCGCCCGCATCCCGACTGTCGCGCGCGAGGTGAACGAGAGCGTGCCCGCTCGGGTGGTGGGGTCGGTCTCGGCGGCCCTGGGTGGACTCAAAGATGCAACCGTCGCCGTGCTCGGCGCCGCATATCGCGGCGGCGTCAAGGAAACGGCTTTCAGCGGGGTGTTCCCGCTCGTCGACGCCATCGAGGCTCACGGCGGAACTGCATTGGTGCACGATCCCCTCTACACCGACGACGAGCTCATCGCTCTCCGCTTGCAACCCTTCCACCTCGGGGATCCCGCGGAGGCCGCGATCGTCCAGGCCGACCACGACGAATACCGCTCACTGGTCCCCGCCGACGTCGCCAAATGCCGTGTGCTCTACGACGGACGCCGCATCGTCGCCCTCGACCCGTGGCTCGAGGCCGGTGTCGAGGTGCTGCGAATCGGGAGCGGCTGAGCCTCAAGGGCCCGACAGCCCGACCAACCACCGACCGGTATTGGTGTCGAAGACGGCGACGTCCTGCCTGCCGTCACCGTCGAAGTCGCCGCCCCGCGGCGCCGACCAGGTTGCATCGGGGCCGGCCTCGTACCAACGGCTCGAATGGAAACGGTCGCCGGTGGAGAAGGAGGCGTACCAGGCCGCCGCGTCCCGATCGAAGACGACGAGGTCGGCTCGCTGCTTCGAGTTCATCGTGCCGGGACGCACCGGCTCGATCGTGCCGGCGCTCGTGTACTGCTCCCACAGGTCGAAGTCGAACCAGCCGGGGCGAGCGATCCCGACGTACCACCGCTGTTGAAGCTGGTGAAAGCTGGCGATGTCGTCCGAGCCGTCACCGTCGAAGTCGGCGGCGACGTGGTGGGTCCAGCCGCTGTCGGTGACGTAGTCGGACCACGTCGCGATGGTGAAACCGGTCCCTGCCGAGAGCCCGACATGCCACTCCCCGGTGTCGTCCCGGAACGATGCAACGTCGTCGCGACCGTCGCCGTCGAAGTCACCGACCAGGTGCCGCGACCAGGGGACGGCAGGGTCGAGGCCGCCCCACTGCTTCGTCACGAAACTTGCGCTCGTGGAGATCGACACGTACCAGCGGCCGGTGCGGCGGTGATAGCTCGCAATGTCGTCGATGCCGTCGCCGTCGAAATCGCCGGCGAGTTGCGCGGCCCAGCCGTCGTTCGTCACGAACTCTGCCCACAGCCGGGTGGAGAACGAGACCCCGGTCGAGCGGGACACGTACCAGCGGCCGGTGCGGCGGTGGTAATTGGCGACGTCGTGCCGCCCGTCGCCGGTGAAGTCACCGACGATTTGAGCCGTCCAACCGTCGTTGGTCACGAAATCGGCCCACATCCAGCTGAGGAACCCGGCCCCGGTCGAGCGGGACACGTACCAGCGGCCGGTCCCGGGATGGAAACTGGCGATGTCGTCGCGACCGTCGTCGTTGAAATCGCCGACGACCTGCGCCGTCCAGCCCGACGGCGTTGTGAAGTCGGCCCATACGGCAAGGTCGGTTTCTCGCGGTCGATCGTCGCAGTCCCAGTCGTCGGGACGAACCCAGGCCGCCGGCGTCGTCCCGGCGATCGGCGTATTGCCGTAGAGGATCGTCACCGTTCCCGAGGCATCGAACAAGTACACATCGCTGTGGCCGTCGCCGTCGAAATCACGGGCGGCAGCGGCCACGAGGCCGGCCGCCCCGTGTCCGGTGTCGTACACCACCGGATCCGAATAGTCGTTGGCGCCGGTGAGGGTCGTGACGGCGACGGCGTCGCCGGCGTCCACGACGAACAGGTCGGGGACGCCATCGGCATCTCGAGCCCCGAGCGCGAAAAAGCGCGGCCCACCGGCGGGCGAGAGCGGTCCGGTGGTCTCCAGCGTGACGGCGGCGTAGCCGGCACCACCGCCATAGATCGTCACCGATCCGTCCGCCGTGTCGAACACGTACACGTCCATGAGACCGTCACGGTCGTAGTCGGCAACGCCGTACTGCAGCGAAGCCCGGTGCACGACGGGGAGATCGAAAGTTGCGGCCACCTCACGGTATCCCGCCGCGTGTGCCAGCACCTCGACGGCCATCGACTCGGCCTCCGGATCGAGCAGCCAGATATCGGGACGAGCCGTTCCGTCGTAGTCGCCGAGAACGACGATGCGACCCTCCGGAACGTCGAACGCTCCGATGTCGTCGCCGAGCCCGCAGGCCTGAAAATCGAAACTCGATCGGGCGAACTCGATCGCGGTGTCGGCGGCCCAGGGCCGCATGCGGAACAGATCGGCGGCACCGTCTCGATTGCCGTCGCCGAAGAGGTAAAGGTGTGCCGGGTCGGCCGGCGCGAACGCCGAGACGTATTCGGCTGCGACGTCGGTGAATCCGTCCGGCTCCGCAAGAGGGGGCGGGGGGGTGGGAATACCGGGATATCCCGGCGTGGCTGCCGGGCCCATCCACGAGAAATGCATGGCGTCCTTCACCGACTCCCAGTCACCGCCCCAGCAGAACCCGGCCTCGGTCCAGGCGTCGACGAACCAGCGCGGCATGTCGGTGACGAGGACGTTGTCGCCGCGGTACGGGTTGGTCCGGGCGTTGATGTCGATCGTCGTGCCGAACGAGTGGTGTGACATGGCGTGCCGGCCTCCGATGGTCCGCCTCGTGTAGCCGAACGTGTCGCTCGAGCGAACCCGGTAGTAGAGCCCGGCGGCCTGGGCTTCGGCCAGGTTCGCCGCAACCTGTTCGAAGGCGGGCAGCGCCAGCTCGTTGACCTGAATGACCTTGTTGTTGCTCATCGGTACGGTCCAGTCGACCAGCCGCGTGGCGACGTCGCCGAGGTCGCGACCGAAGAACGCTCCGTACGGTCCGCGCACGAGCTCGTCCGGACCCAGCCAACCGCTGCGACCGGCAAGCGGCGAACGCAGGCCCTGAGGTTGGCCACAGCCCCTCGACTCGTTGAAGCCGGGCCACGCCGTGCCCTCCTCTTCGGCGTGCGCGCCGACGGCGGAACCGAGCACGAGCGCCATTGTGAGCAGTGCGATCTGGAAGGTGCGGGGAAGACCACCCATAGTGATGACGTTACCGATCCTGCGTGGATTGCATAATCTCTGGTCGGCCGCCCGAGCCCGATCCTTGAGATCTCACCTGCAGATCGCTTCCACGATGGCGGCTGCTGCCGGCGGCGTGCTCGGGAACGGATCCACCCAGTCGGCGGCGTCCGGGGTAGCCGCGATGAGGTCGCCGAGATCATCGAGACGGTGCCCGGCGAGGACGTTCCACCCTCCCCGCAGCGTCTCGGGCCATTCGGTATCGCCTCGCAAGGTGACACACGGTCGCTCGAGGAGGTACGCCTCTTTCTGCAGCCCGCCGGAGTCGGTGACCACGACCGCGGCCTGCACCATGGTGGCGAGCATCTGGCTGTACGGCAGCGGATCGACCACGCGCAGACTGCCCGCATCCAGGAGCTCGGTGGCTCCGGCTGCTTCAGCGGCGGCAACCAGGCGGGGATGTGCTGCGAGATAGACCGGCAGAGGCAGCCCGGCGAGCGCGCCCAGCACGTCTCGCAACCGGGCGGGATCATCGGTGTTCTCCGCCCGATGCACGGTACTCAGCGCAAACCTGCCGCCCCGTGCCCATTGCGGAACCGCGATATCGCTGAGATCCACCGAGCGCAGGAGATCTGCCATCACGTCCCCGGTGAGCACGGCGCGATCGATGAGGCCCTCCGCCCGCAGATTCTCGACGGCATGCCGGGTCGGTGCCAGCAGCAGATCGGCGAGGTGGTCGACGGCAACCCGGTTGAGCTCCTCGGGCATGCGCCTGTTGTGGGACCGCAGCCCGGCCTCGACATGCGCCACCGGGACGTGCAGCTTGACCGCGGCCAGCGCCCCGGCCAGCGTGGGATTCGTGTCTCCGTACACCACGACCATGTCGGGCTCGAGTTTCTGGATCGCAGCCTCGAGGGCGACAAGCGTGTCCGCCGTCTGGCGGGCGTGGGAACCCGATCCCACCCCCAGATTGAGATCCGGGCTGCGCAAGCCCAGGTCGCGAAAGATCGCCGCACTCAATGCTTCGTCGTAGTGCTGTCCGGTGTGGACCAGGACGTTGTCGACACCACGCTCGTCCAACTCGGCGACGATGGGAGCGACTTTGATGAACTGCGGCCGCGCCCCGACCACATTCATGATGCGCATGGGAATCTCCGGTGAGAGCGCGGCGAGTGTAGTGCCGGACCCCTCCGATCTCCTAGGTTGGCACCCGTGAAGATCGCCCAGGTCTCAACGGTGCATCGCGCCGAAGACGTCCGCATCTACCACAAAATGGCCGGCGCACTCGATGCGGCAGGCCACGACGTCGTGGTGATCGCCCTGGAGCCCGGTGGGCCCGTGTCCTCGAACATCCGTATCCTCCCCAGCGAGCGATACCGGGCACTGCGGATGACCCGCGGGGTGTGGCGGGCTCTGCGCGCGATTCGCCGCTTCGGGGCGGACGCGGCTCAACTCCACGATCCCGAACTCCTCGTCCTCGTCCCTCTTCTGCGGCTCCTGGGCATCAAGGTCGTCGCCGATCTCCACGAAGACCTGTCGGCCCAGATCGGCGACAAGTACTGGATTCCACGACTTCTTCGTCGTGTCGTGGCGGCCGCAATGCGCGTGACGTACCGCCTTCTCCTACCGCTCGCCGACGCCGTCGTCGTGGCCGCCCCCGCGCTCGCCGAGACCTACGCCCGCTACGACCCGGTCCTGATCGCCAACTACCCCCGCCGCAACGACGTGACGGCGGATCGCTCGGCGCGAACCCCGGCCCGGCGCGCGGTCTACGTCGGCGGCCTGAGCGAACGCCGCGGCCTCCGCGAGATGGTGGCAGCGGTGAGCCGCATCCCGAACGCGACGCTGGCTCTCGCCGGACGGTTCGAGCCCCCGGACCTCGAACGTGAGGCCGCCTCCTGGGCGGGCTGGGAACGGGTCGAGTTCCATGGGTGGCTCGAGCGACCTGCGGTGCGGGCGCTCCTCTCCGACTCCGATGTGGGCCTTGCAGTCCTCTATCCGACGCGCCAGCACCTCGGTTCGCGACCCATCAAGCTGTTCGAGTACATGGCGGCCGGGCTCCCCGTCGTCGCCTCGGCGTTCCCGGGGTGGGAGGAGATCATCGCCGGGCACGGGTGCGGGGTCGCCGTCGACCCCCGCAACGTCGATGCCATCGCCGCTGCGGTCGAAGGACTGTTTGCGGACCCGGAGACGGCAGGTGCCATGGGACGGCGCGGGCAGCATGCGGTTACGACCGAATACTCCTGGGAGACCCAGGAGCGTCGCCTGCACGAGCTCTACGAGACCTTGGCCTGAACCGCGGCGACGGCGGCCTCGATTCCCGACTCCAGGGTCGAGACCGGCCGCCACCCGGTGCCACGCCTGAACTCGGTGCCGTCCACCACGAGGGAACCCGTGAGGCGATGGAGGGCCGCCCGATCGATGGGCGCTCGTCTCCCGAGCCGGTCGCCGGCGGCGGCTGCAATGTGCAACAGCGCTCGCGGCACTCGAACCAGGCGAGGCCTGATCCCGCCACAGCGAGCGATGAGCCGAATGAGGTCCGGAGTCGAAATGGTGTCCTCATCGGCGACGAGGTACGTTCCCGTCACCGGCGACCCGACCACCGTCGCTACGGCGTCTGCTGCGTTCGCCAGCGCCAGAAACGAGCGCTCGTTATTGACGCCTGCCAGAGGCAGCGGCACCCCGCGCAGCACCAGCCGGATCAGCCGGCCGACGTTCCCCGGGTCCCCGGGCCCGTAGACCGCAGGGAATCGCAGCACCGCGAGCCGGGTCCCGGTCGGTGCGCACAGGTCCGCAGCGCGCCGCTCGGCCGCCAACTTGGCCGCGCCGTATGGCGTATCGGGACGCGGCTCGGTATCAGCATCCACCCGCGGTGGCGGACGGTCGCCGTAGACGGCCACGGTTCCGATCAGGAGCAGGGACTCCACCCTGCCGGCAGCTTGCTCGGCGAGACGCGCGCTTCCCAGATGTGTCACGGCGTCGTGGTCTGCGATGGCGGCGTCGGGACGGTGAACGACGGCCGCCGTGTGCACGACCGCATCGACACCGGCGAGCGCACTGCTCCAGTCCGTGGTGGGCCCGATGTCGAGGTCTATCCATTCCGCAACGCCATCCACCTCATGCGGCCGTCGCCGGGTCCCGCGAACTCGATGGCCCCGGGCTGTCAGGGCGGCGACGGTCGCCCGACCGACAAACCCGCCGGCTCCGGTGACGAGCACGTTCACCGTGCGGCTTCTTCCAGTGCCCGCAACGTGACCTCCGCCATCCGCGCCCGGGAGAACTCCTCACGATGCCTGAGAGCGGCCTCCCGATACCTTTCCCGGCGCGCCGGATCGTTGCGCAACTCCTCGATCGCAGACGCCAGACGTTCGGGATCGCCGGCCGCAACGTTGACCCCGATGCCGAGTCGCGCAACGAGCTCGGCGCCTTCGCCACCCGGCGAGACACACACCACCGGCACCCCCATCGCCATCGCCTCGAAGATCTTCGAGGGAACGGCCGATCGAAACAGAGGGTCGTCGCGCAGATGCACGAGAGCGACGTCGCACACCGACCAATACTGCGGTACCCGTTCGCGAGGAACGGCGCCGACGAACACGATCCGCGAGGTGCCTGCCGCCATCCGCTCCAGATCCGGGCGAGCGGCACCGTCGCCGACGAACACCAGTCCGACGCCGTCATCGAGGCGCTGGATCGCGGCGACGGCATTCTCGAGATCATGGGCCATCCCGATGGTTCCGAGATAACCGACCACGAACCGGCCATCGAGACGAAGCGCCTCGGCCAGCCCCGGCTCGGCAGGGCGAGGACGGAAGATCTCGAGGTTGGCCCCCGAGTAGGTGACGACCACGCGATCCGGCCGGGCTCCCCGCTCGGCAACCGCGGCGCCCAATGTCGCGGTGAGGCAGACGATCCGGCGTGAGCTTCGGTACAGGATCCGCTCAACGACCTGAAGTGCCCGCAGCCACAGCCCGGGGCGCATCGCGCCGGTCGCCACGATGGCGGCCGGCCACAAGTCGCGGACCTCCAGCACGTGCGGGACGCGACGCAGCCCCGCGTGCAGCACGGCGGCCATGGGAACGAAGATGTGGGGGCTGCTCGAAACGATCACGTCGGGCCGTCGAACCGTCCACGCGAACAGCGACGCCGACAGGAAGAACGAGACGTAGTCGAGGATCCGCCGCAGTCGGCCCCGATTCGGCGCCATGTAGGTCTTGACCCGAACGATCCGGACGCCGGCCACCTCCTCCTCACTCCGCCACCGATTGCGATACCCGGGTTGAGGAACACCGTCCGGGAAGTTGGGGACGGCGGTCAGGACGGTCACATCGTGGCCGGCACCTGCCCAGCTCAACACCCGGTCGTAGATGTGCGCCGCAGGTGCACTCGGTTCCGGATAGAAATGGTCGGTTACGAAGAGAACCTTCATCGCGGCGTGGGCAGGAGGTCGGGAGACTTCAGGTATGCCGCAACGATCGCCATCACCGCGGTGGCGGCGATCAGGGAGGCCGGGGTTCCGGCCAGCGCGATCGAGCCGGCGCCGGCAGCCGCGGTGATGAAGGCCGCGACGATGAGGGTGACCCGGGCGTGGGAGCGCCCGGCGTCGACGAGACGCTGGTACGTGTGCCACCGGTGCGGTTCCTTCCAGCTTGCCCCGGCGCGGATCCGGCGCAGCAACGTGACCCCGGCGTCGGCACCGAAGATGACCAACGGTGCGAGGACCGCAACGGGAGGCGCTCCGAGACGGAAGGCGAGCACGACGAGTCCGGCCAGCCAGCCACCCCAGAAGTAGGAACCGACGTCCCCCATGAAGAGCCGGGCGTTGGGGAAGTTGAAGGGCAGGAATCCGGCGGCGGCGGCACCGGTGACGAGGGACACCGTGATCAGGATGTCGAGATCCTCGGCAACCCCCACACCCAACCACGTCAACGCAGTGAGGATGACTCCGACGGTGGCGTGGCCGTTGATGCCGTCCATGAAGTTCATCGTGTTGGTGAAGCCTGCGATCCACACCCACGTGGCAAGCGCGAACAGGACCGCCCACCAGCCGGGGCCCCCGAAACCCTCCATGAGGCCGGGGAGCATCGCCGCCGCGATCGCGAACTGCAAGAGCAACCGGACCCGTGCTCCGAGCTTGCGGACATCGTCGATGAACCCGACCACAGCCAGTCCAACGCCACCGAGGTAGGACGTGACCACAACCGTGGTGAGCACGTCGCCGATCCACATCCCGACTCCGATGGCGACGAGGAACGCAATACCCCCTCCACGCGGTGTCACCCGAACGTGGCTCGAGCGCGGCCCGGGAACGTCGAGGACCCCGAGTCGGGGCAGCAGTGCGGTGGCGCCGGCGGTGGCCGCCCCCGCGATCAGGAACGCCGCGACGGCGGCTGCAAGGTCCACAACGGACACTGACGTCGGTTGAGCTGCGTTCCGGAGTCCCGACTCATCGAGCGGTGCGCTCGGGCATCATCATGGGCTCGTACGCCGTAGATCCGACGAGGCCCCAGAGCAACGATCGCAGCTCCTCCGTGTCTTGCACGGTGCCCAGCATGTCGACGTCGGAGATTTCGAGCGGCGGCGCCTCGTAGGCACTGATGAGGGGATGCGGAGTCCGCAGGAGCCGCTCACTCGCCGACGTCGCCGACTCGTGGAGCTTCTCTCCGGCACGCAACCCGATCACCTCGAACTCGATCTGCTCGCCCGGCCGCATCTCGGCGGCGAGCTGCCGGGCGAGGTCGACGATCCTGACCGGTTCGCCCATGTCGAGGACCAGCACCTCGCCGTCCTCGCCGATGGCGCCGGCCTGGACGACGAGCTCGACCGCCTCCTCGACCGTCATGAAGAAGCGGGTCACATCGGGGTGGGTGATGGTGAGCGGCCGCCCCGTCGCAAGCTGCTCGCGCAGCGTGGGGATGATCGAACCCCGGCTTCCCAACACATTTCCGAAGCGGACCGACATCACGACCGCATCGCTGACGCGGGCGTACGCGGCAGTCAGCAGTTCGGCGATTCGCTTGGTGGCCCCGAGAACGCTGACGGGTTCGACCGCCTTGTCGGTCGATATGTTCACGATGCGGCGCGCCCCCGAGGCGATGGCGGCCTCGAGGACATTGCGGGTGCCCAGGATGTTGGTCTTCACCGCCTCGACCGGGTATTCCTCGAGGAGCGCCAGATGCTTGAGAGCGGCGGTGTGGAACACGACGTCGGGTCGGTAGTGGGCGAAGATGTCGCGGATCGCCTGGCGGTCCCGGATGTCGGCAAGAACCAGGTTCGACTCGTTCATGAGGGCCCGACCGTGCAGCGACAGCTGCAACGCGTGGAGCGCGCCCTCGTCCCGGTCGAGCAGGACCAACTCGGATGGCTCGAACTGCGCAACCAGCTTGCACAGCACGCTTCCGATCGACCCTCCCGCACCCGTCACGAGGACTTTGCGCCCCCGCAGATACCCGGCGATGCTGTCGAGGTCGGTCTTGATCTCCTCGCGGTGCAGGAACTCCGACAGCGTGAACTCGCGGAGATCCGCAAACTCGACTTGCTCGGTCAGGTACTTGGCCAGACGCGGCAGGATCCAGACCTTGAGACCCGCCTGCTGCGCGGCCGCGGCCACGGCATTGATCTGCGACCGGCGAGCCGACGGCATCGCCACGATCAGGGAGTCGGCGTCGAAACGGCGCGCCGCCGACTCGATGGCGTGGCGGCCACCGACGACGGGCAGGTTGACGATCTCGAGGCGGGACAGCGCGGGATCGTCGTCGAGGAACGCCAGCGGGAGGAAGTCCGACTCGGGATCCTCACGAAGCGCGCGAGCCGCTTGCTCCCCCGCCTCGCCCGCGCCGAAGATCAGGGCGCGATGAGCGCGCGGATGGTGGGAGACGCGGCGAAACTCGCCGATCCACCGCCAGATGTAGCGCGTTCCCAGCGAGAGAACGAGCTGGTAGGCGGCGGCTCCCAGGATGGCGCTCAACGGGGCAAGATGACGGCCGGGCGTGAAGGCCACGACGACCATCAGGGTCAGCGTGATGAGCACCGCACCGAGTGCCATCGCACCGGTTTCCTCGAACGAAGCCGGCCGCCGCCGGCCGACGTAGAGGCCGGACACGAGTCCGAAGGCGATCTGGAGACCGGCGGCGAGTGCGATGAGCGTGGCCACCGAGTCGCCGTTCAGCTTGGACAGATCGAACCCATGGCGCACGAGCGCAGCACCGGTCAGGGCGATCGCCCATGCCACGATGTCGATGAGCGCGAAGACGACGACCAGCGGCGGACTCAGGAACCTGTTGATCCGTTGTTTCACGCGAGATACCTCAGAGGTTGCTCGTCGAATGGTCGATCGGCGGCGTCGGGGCGGGGGTGACGTGCCGGGCGCGGGTTCGTCGGCCCGTTGTTCTTTCCGACGGCGTCATATTAACGTCTCACTGGCGACCAGCTCACGATGTGAGCGCCGCCACCCTACCAATCAATCGGGCACGCTCGACAATTTGCGCCGCCCTTCCACATGAACGCCAACGTCAAGCAAATACTCATCAAAACGCTCATCGGCTTTGGGCTCGTGGCCATCGGGTTTTTCGGTTGGTCGTCCCTGAAGTTGTGGATCGCGTGGCAATCGGTGGACACCGTCGCCTTCGACATCGCCGCCAGCCGCGAGATCATCGTCGAGCAGCGTTCGTCGCCGACCGCCTCGTCGACCACGCTTCCCGACGACCTGACCGGAGAGGATCCGGCGACCGTACCCAG
>JBFIQU010000032.1:0-13218 GCA_041609395.1 Acidimicrobiia bacterium
CGTTGCCCGGCTCGCCGGGTAGCCGACCCGCCGGTGGCCCAGCGTCAGGGCCGATGTCGGGAATGGTCGTAGCGAGTTCGTGCACCGGCTGATGGACGGGGGTTCGATTCCCCCCAGCTCCACAAAATGGCCTCTGAGCAGGGGTTATGCGGAAACGGCGACGTATTCCCCCCAGCATCGCCGAGGCAACGAGGGGCCGTGACCAGGGAGTTTGCAACCGTGCGGACGGGGGTGAACCACCCCCGCGCAACGAGAGGGCCGTCACATCACACCAGCTCAGCGGGGGTGACGATCGGCCTCGGCGTCGCCAGGGCGGGAGAAGGGCGGTTGGGAACAGCCGGGCGTCTGTCGGGATCGGCCGCCCACTTGTGGTGTCGACGGGCGGACATCCTCTCCAGGCATGCCCCGGAGGTCGATTGCCGGGCCCTACATACGTTCGAATCGGCGGATCGACGCGGACGCGAAGAGTACGGTCAGCACAACGATCCACACAGCCGACTGGGCCAACGCTGAGATGACGTCGCCACCGTGCAGCATGGCCCGGGCAGCGTCGACGGTCACCGTGACCGGCTGGTGTGCGGCGAAGGGTTGCATCCAGTCGGGCATGTTCTCGACCGGCGCGAACGTTGATGCGGCGAACACGAGTGGGAAGATCGGGAGGTACCCCGCTGACTCGACGGCTTCAGGGGTTTTCACGAGAAGTCCGAGGTAGGCGTACGCCCAATTGAACACCGAGCCGAACGCGACGACGAGGCCGATGACTGCCACGAGCATGAGCGGGCCCTCTGATGGGCGAAACCCGAGGGCCAACCCGATCAGCGTCACGACGATCGCTGTGAACGTCGCGCGCACGATGTCCGCTGCAATCCGGCCGAAGAGCACCGCAGACCGCTGCATTGGGAGCGATCGAAATCGATCGACGGATCCGCGTTGCAGGTCCTGGGCGATTGCCACGGCGGTATTGGTGCCGTCGAACACGGCGGTCTGAATCAGCACTCCGGGGATGAGGAAGTCGATGTAGTCGAGTTCGTTCGTTCCGATCGATCCGCCGAACACCACGTTGAAGAGGACGACGAACACGATCGGCCCCGCGACGGTGAACAGAATGATCTGTGGCGTCCGGAGAATCCGCAGCAGATTGCGTCTCGCCATCGTGAGTGAGTCGCTGACCAGGTTCCCTGGGGTAGCAGCGACTTCATCGCGAGTCGCTCCTCGGTGGTCGACGTCGGTGTCATCTTCGTCGGTGATGGTCACTTGGCTGCTCCGGTCGGGGTTCGGGTCTGACCCGCAGTGGTGGTGCTTGTGATGTTGAGAAAGACATCGTCGAGGCTCGGGCGTTGCACGCCGATGTCGGCGAGTTCGATGCCGTCCGCGTGCACGAGCGCGGCGGCCCGCAGGAGTTCGGTGACGCGATCGGACACGGGCATCGTGACGACCGCATTGTGTTGATCGATCTTCACGAAGGGGCTACCGAGGCCGCTGATGGCGTCGGCAGTGCGAGCGAGGTCGTCGCGATCTCTCGGAGTCACGACGAGGAGGCTGTTTCCGATGCTCTCCTTCAACTCATCGGCAGTTCCCTCAGCGATGACCGAACCGTGGTCGATGACGGTGATCCGGTCGGCGAGCGCGTCGGCCTCCTCGAGGTACTGGGTGGTGAGGAGAACGGTGGTTCCCTCGTCGACGAGTTCGCGGAGGAAGTCCCAGAGTTCGAGGCGGGTTCGCGGATCCAGGCCGGTCGTCGGTTCATCGAGGAGCAGAACGCGAGGTCGACCGACCAAGCTCGCCGCGAGATCGAGGCGTCGGCGCATGCCGCCCGAATACGTACCGACGCGGCGGTCCTTCACCTGGGTCAGCGACAAGCGTTCCAGCACCATGCCGGCACGCCGTCGGGCCTCTTTGGCGGGCAAGCCATAGAGCCGACCGACAAACTCCAGGTTCTCGCGGCCCGTGAGCAGGTCATCCACGGCCGCGGACTGGCCGGCGAGACCGATGGACTGTCGAACTCGCGTCGGGTTCGACTGCACATCGGTTCCGTGGACGAACGCGGCTCCCGCGGTCGGCGCGAGCAACGTCGCAATCACCTTGACGAGGGTGGTCTTGCCCGATCCATTGGGGCCGAGCAGCCCGTGGACCTCACCTTCCTGAACGGCGAGATCCACGCCGGCGAGAGCCACGACGGCGTCGAACTCGACGACGACCCCTGATGTCTCGATCATCGGCATGCTCATACGAGTACCGGTTCGCGGTCGGACTCGGGCTCCACGTCGACGTGTTGCTCGACCGGTTCCAACTCCGGTGTCGGCAGTCCTGCCTCACCTTCGATGTCGATCGTCGGGAGGATGCGGTCGAGCCAGGCGGGCATCCACCAATTGGCGTCACCCATGAGCTTCATCGTCGCGGGGACGAGGATCATCCGAACGATGGTCGCGTCGACGAAGATCGCCGTCGCCAGACCGAGTCCCAACATCTTGATCACCGGGTCCTCGCCGAGCACGAAGCCCAGGAAGACCGAAATCATGATCAGCGCCGCCGACGTGATCACTCGAGCCGTGCTCGAGATCCCGGTGATCACCGAGCGTTCGTTGTCACCGGTCGCCACGTAGTCCTCACGAACTCTGGAGAGCAAGAAGACCTCGTAGTCCATCGACAGACCGAACAGCACGGCGAACATGAACATCGGGATGAACGGCACGATCGGCACGGTCGTTTCGAGACCGATCAGCCCTTTCCCCCATCCCCACTGGAACACCATCACCAGCACGCCGTATGCGGCACCGATGCTCATCAGGTTCAGGAACGCCGCCTTCAACGGAACGAGCACGGACCGGAAGACAAGCATCAGCAACACGAAGGACAGGAGGATGACCGCTCCGATGAACGGGAACATCCGGCCGTTGATGCGATCGCCGATGTCGCCGAACGACGCGGTCTGACCACCGATGTGTGCGGTCGCCGGGCTGTCCTCGAGCACGGGTGGGAAGACATCGGCGCGCAGCCGCTTGACCGTGTCGAGCGTGGCGTCGTCCTGTGGCGACGTCGTCGGGAATGCCACAACCGTCGCGACGCCGGATTCGGCGCTCACTTCGGCGGGTGCGACGCCCGCGATTCCGGTGTCGGCGGCGATCGCCGCCGCGAGCGGCTCGACGATCGACACATCTTCGGAGATGTCGATCGCGACGAGCAGGGGTCCGCTGAGGCCGGGTCCGAACGACTCGGCGACGAGATCGTACGCCTGACGTTCCGTGCGGCTTTCCGGGAGCGATCCGTCGTCCGGGAAGCCGAGACGCAGGTCGAGGACCGGCGCGGTCAGCGCGAGCAACAAGGTCGTGACGCCGACCGCATACCGCCACGGGTGCCGCGACACGTGCGAACCCCAGCGCACCCACCCGGGAGACGCACCCCCCGCTACCGACGACGTGCGCCGCGAACGACGATGGATCCCGAGCCGGTTGATCCAGTGCCCGGACAGGCCGAGGAGGGCGGGGAGCAACGTCACCGACGCTACGACCATGATCGCCACGATGCTCGCGATCGCCACGCCCGCCGCCGTCATGAACGGGATCCCGGCAACAGCCATCCCGAGAATCGCGATCACGACCGTGCCGCCGGCGAAGATCACCGCTTGTCCGGCCGTCGCGACTGCTCGACCAACCGACTCCTCGATCGTCATCCCGCGAGCGAGATGTTCACGATGTCGGGTGACGAGGAAGAGTGCGTAATCGATCCCGACGCCGAGACCGACCATGCTCGCGGCCTGGGGTGCCCATGCCGGGATGTCGATGAGATAGGTGATCAGCGCCATCGAGCTGATCCCGACCGCCAAACCGAACAATGCGATCGCGATCGGGAGCCCCATCGCGATGAACGATCCGAACGCGATGAGCAGGATGACGACGGCCGCAACCAGCCCGAGGATCTCCCCCGTGCCGGTCTCGCCTTCGTTGAACACGAAGAAGAGGTCGCCGCCCATCTCGACGCGTAGCTCCGGTCGGTCCGCAATGCTGCCACCGAACGCCTCGAGGTTCTCCAGGTCGAACGCACTGAGTTCCTCGGTCACGGGATACTGAAGACGGATCAGTGCAACCCGTCCGTCCTGCGAGACGACGCCGCTCGCAATCGCCGCATCCGCACCAACGTCGAGCGCCCCGGCCGGATCGGTGGCGCCGAGCACGTTTGGCAAGGCCACTGCCTCACGTCGGATGTCGGCGAGCGCGACCACCGCATCCGGCGAGTCGAAGAACGTCACATCGGCCGCACGGGGAGTCACCACCAATTGTGCGGTCAGACCTGCCGCATCGGAGCCTGCTGCGGTGAGGAGTTCGGTCGCGTCCTGCGAATCGAGCCCCGGGACCGCAAAAGAGTCTTCGAGTTCCTCGCCCAGGGTGGCGGACGCCCCGACGACGGCGATCGCGACGACGAACCACACACCGATGACCGTCCACGGACGGCGGGCCGAGAATCGTCCCAATCGATACAACACACGTGACATGACATTCCTTTCGGTGAGCCGGGACCGGCTCGGTCGTTCCACCCTGACGGTGCGGGGTTGCGGGGCAGCCGAACGTCGCTGACCGGCCGGTGGGTGGAAGCAGGGGCGACTCCACCAGGACTCGACCGAGACGCAAGCCGGCACCTGCACGCTCAGAGAACAGCTGTGCGACGATGAGGACATCAGGAAGGAACCCGGCAACATGCAGATCTGTCTCCTCGGAGGCGTGCGCATCATCGGCGCGGACGGCGCACCGATCGATCCCGGCCCCGCCAAGTGTCAGGAACTGCTGGCGGCGCTCGCCGTCGATGCCGACACAGCCATGCCCGTCTCGACGTTGATCGAGTTGCTCTGGCGCGACAATCCCCCGCGGACGGCCGAGAAGACGCTGCAGACCTACGTCGCACGGCTTCGCAAGAGCATCGGGCACGACGCGATCGCACGAGTCGGCAACGCGTATCGGCTCGAAATGCCGGCGGACTCGATCGACGTCAACCGGTTCCGGCGGCATCTCGCACAGGGCGACACTCGTGGAGCGCTCGACGAGTGGGTCGGTCTTCCACTTGCGGGTCTCGACGCCGAAGGACTGGCACCGGTTGTCGATGGTCTGATCGAAGAATGGCTCGCTGCGATCGAAGCCGACCTCGAGCACACGGTGAACCGCGATCCGCTGGCCGCGGTCGGGACGCTGACGCAACTGACGGCGAGCCATCCGTTCCGCGAAGGGCTCTGGGCGCTGTTGATGACCGCGTTGTACAAGGTCGGTCGTCAAGCCGAAGCGTTGGATGCATTCCGGAAGGCCCGCACACACCTCGTCGAGGAACTCGGCGTCGAGCCGGGACCCAGACTTCGTGAGCTCGAGTCGCTGATCCTCACACAGGACGAGCAACTCGGCACCGGACATCGACGCCCCGCGTCGGCCGGAGCGATCCCAACCGGGACGATCACGTTCGGATTCTGCGACGTGCAAGGCTCGACGCAGATGTGGGCGACGCAGCATGACAAGACGTCGACCGCGATCGTCCGCTACGAAGAACTGGTACGCCTCGCTGTCGCGGACAACGACGGATTCGTCTTCGCGACCGGCGGCGACTCGTTCGGTGTTGCGTTCCATCGCGTGCGCGACGCGGCATCGTGGGCCGATCAGCTCCATCTGGCGCTGGCGGAGGAACCCTGGGCAGATGGCGCCGAGATCACCATCCGCATCGGTCTCCACACAGGTGACGCTGAGGAGCGTGACGACAACTTCTACGGGCCTTCGGTGAACCTCGCCTCATGTATCGCAGCGGCCGGTCATGGTGGCCAGACACTGCTCTCCGAGGCGACCGCGGCGCTGCTCGATTCCGTTGATCTCGTCGACCTCGGTGCACATCGGTTCGACGGCATCGCAACCGAGCAGCACGTTCAGCAACTTGGAACTGGCGAGTTCCCGCCCCTCCGAACGGTCAGTGATCGGGTCGGAAACCTGCCGCAGACGACCGATCGGCTCATCGGGCGCGCAACGATTCTCTCGGCAATCACCGACGAACTGCTCACATCACCGATCGTCACGCTCGTCGGTCCCGGCGGCATCGGCAAGACGAGGCTCGCGCTCGAAGCCGGCCGCGTCGCCGGGGCGACCTATCCAGGCGGGGTGTGGTTCGTCGAGTTGGCCGCCGTGTCTGCATCGGCGGACGTTGCACGGGCGGTCGCGGACTCGCTGGAGGTCCAGGAAACGTCGGGCCGCTCAGTCATGATGGCCATCGCCGGCTTTCTCGACGAGCGCGACGCACTACTCGTGCTCGACAACTGCGAACACGTCATCGACGGCGCGGCAGATCTGGCACGATCCGTCACCGAGGCATGCGCGGGTCTCACCCTTTTGGCAACGTCGCGCGAAGGCCTCGGTCTCGCCGGCGAGCAACTGATCGCCATCGGCCCGCTCGACGCAGAGAGCGCAGGCGTCGAACTGTTCAACGTGCGGGCCTCGGCGGCGGACCGCTCGTTCGATGCTGTCGCCTCGCACGGATCGGTCGAGGAGATCTGCAGACGGCTGGACGGCGTCCCGCTGGCCATCGAACTCGCCGCCGCGCGTGTTCGCAGTCATTCACCGGCCGACCTCGTCGAGCGGCTCGGCGACAGCTTCCGATTGCTGACCGGTGGCCGCCGAACGAGCGTCGAACGCCACCGCACCCTGCGCGCCACGGTGCAGTGGTCATATGATCTGCTGTCGCCCGCCGAGCAACGTCTCTTCAGGCGGCTCTCGATCTTTTCCGGTTCGTTCGACCTCCGAGCGGCCGAGATCGTTGCCTCCGACGACGAACTCGACATCGTCGATGTGAGCGGCCTCGTCGGAGACCTGGTCGAGCGGTCGATGGTGACCGTCGAGTCCGGTCGATCCGGTCGCCGCTTCCGGCTGCTGGAGACGATGCGCCAGTTCGGCGCCGAGCACCTCGCCGACGCGGGCAAGAGCAACGCACTTGGACGACAGCACGCCCACTACGTGGTGGCCGAAGTCGACCGGATCGGCAAGCTCCTCGCGGGACCCGCTGAATTCGACGGCGCGAGCGATCTCGTCGAGCTGTGGCCGAACCTCCGCGCAGCGGTCGACTGGGCGATCACCAGTGGCGAGGTCGGCCTCACCACCCGGCTGATCGGGCCGATCGCGACACAGGCGTTCGTCAGACGCGGGGTCGGCGAATTGGTCGATTGGGTGGAGCGGCTGCTGGCGATCACCGATCCGGACGATTCCGCGACGATCGAACTCGGGCTGCTGTGGGCGTCACTCCACCACGCGATGACCCAGGACCGCGCCGCGTTCGCCCGCCTCGTCGAGCGCTACGGCGCACCTGACATGGTGCTCGCAAACTTCGCCCGGGTCATCATGGACGACGACGAGGGCGAGATCGTCAGCACCGCCGAGGAGGCGATCGCGGAGGTGCGGGCCCGGGGCGAGGAGCACGTGGCGGGACTGTTCGAGATCTTCAAGGGCGGCAACCTGCTCGGGGCCGGACGGATGGACGAAGCCGAGACCTACATCGCCGGTCTGCTCGAACGCTTCAGACGTTCCGCACCGCCTACTTATGTCAACTGGGCGCTCTTCATGCTCGCGTCGATCGCCGCGATCAAGGGTGATGTCGAGCGGGCCGAGGAGTTGTACGAGGAATCGATCTCGGTGGCCGTGCCGCCGCGGACGAACTCACCCAATGAAACGCTCGAGGCCCGGTTCGCGTTCCGTCGCGGAGATCATCGCCGGGCGTTCACGCTCCTGCGGTCCTACGTCGAGGAACTGCTCGAAGTCGGCAACATGAGCGGCGTCGGCCTGATCAGCATCGAGTTCATCAACATGCTGATCGCCACCGACCGCCTCCGAGAGGCCGGCACCGTCGCGGGATACCTCGATACATCGGGCATGCTCGATGTGGAAGGCCCCGGGTTCAAGACGCTCCTCCGGGACTCGCTCGCGACGATCGAGGCCGACTCGGTGGCAACCGATGCGCGGATCGAGGCGGCCGGACGCTCGCTCGAAGCCCGCGACGGGATGAAGATGATCCGGAACTTGCTCGACGGTCTACTCGACGAGAACGACTCTCTCGACCGTGACACAACCGCTTGACGGCCAGGGCTCGACCCAATCGCTTCATCCTGGACGCATGACTCAACAACTCCATGATCAAACGCCCGACTCGTCCTCCGACCAAACTGCCTCGCCCCTCGTAGGGGCCATAATGCAAGCGATTGTGCAACACGGCTACGGACCGCCGCACGACGTCCTCGAACCGGCGACCGTCGACACGCCCACATTCGGGGCCGATGATGTGCTCGTCCGGCTGCGCGCAACCAGCGTGAACACACCCGACTGGGTTGCGGTGACCGGCTCGCCGCGCATCATCAAACTTCGAATGGGTCTGCGTCGACCGTCGACCCCAGTGCGTGGCACCGACATCGCTGGTGTTGTCGCTGCCGTCGGCGAAAACGTGAACAGCTTTCAGCCGGGCGACGAGGTGTTCGGGTCGCTGTGGGAGAACTCGCAAGCCACCCATCCACCGGGAACGTTCGCGGAATTCACCGTCGCCCCGGCTGCGAACCTGATCGCGAAGCCTGCCGACCTGTCGTTCGAGGAGGCGGCCGGGTCGGTGATGTCCGGACTCACCGCAATGACCGCGATCCGCGATGTCGCACAGGTGGAGCCCGGTATGAGCGTCCTGATCAACGGGGCCTCCGGTGGCGTCGGAACGCTCGCGGTGCAGATGGCGAAGGTCATGGGCGCGGAAGTCACCGGCGTCTGCGGTTCCAGCAACATCGACTTGGTGCGCACCCTGGGCGCCGACCACGTCATCGACTACAGAACCACCGACTTCACTCGTGGAGATGCGAAATACGACGTTGTTCTCGACAACGTCTTGAACCATCCGCCATCCGTGTTGGCGCGGATGCTGACGACTGACGGGACCCTGATCCCGAACAGCGTCGGGAACTCCGGAGGATGGTTTGCCGGGCTACCGCGCATGGCCCGCGCCGCACTGCTCGGCCTTGGACGAACCAATGTCAAGTTCGTCCAGTACGACTCGAACCAGGACAACCTCACCGCGCTTGCCGATCTCCTCACGTCGGGCAACATCACCGTCGTCATCGACAGCGTCCACCCACTCGACAACGCAGCCGATGCCGTTGCCCGCATGCTCAGTCACCGCGCCGCCGGCAACGTCATCATCACCACCTGACGCTCGGATCCTCGGCTCAACCGCTGGTCCACCCGGCACACGCCAGCGCTCGACCCACGTCGTTCAGTGTGATGGCATGAACCAACAACTAATGACCAGAACATCATCTCGAGCGGCGCAGCCGCCGAGTCGCCCTGACCCACGGCCCCTGGTATCGACACTGTGGATCTACGTGCTCCTGAACACGCTGTTCCAGGAGATGCACGAAATCGTCGAACCAGGCTTCATCGAAGAAGTCAGTGGCGGCACCCTCAACGGAACCGAGATCACCGATGGACTCCTCGTCGGCGCCGGCCTCGTGCTGGCGATTCCCCTTGCCATGGTCGTGCTCTCCCGGGTGCTGCCATTCTCGGCCAACCGGTGGGCCAACACGGTGACCGCTGCAACGATGGTGATTGCGTCGGTCACGACGATCGGTGATCCAGACGACGTGCTCTTCGCCATCGCCAAGATCACCGGTCTGGTTGCGATCGTCGCAATCGTTTGGCGGATGCGACGTGCCCGGTAACGAGCAGGAGAACCGAGGAACGCGCATGGTGGAGCCAAGGCGCACCGGTCGAGGCGTGGCGTTCGGAATGATCTTCGGCCTCACCCTCGGCGTGGTGCTGTTTGCGCTCACAGACGACCGAAAGTGGGTCGGGATCGGCATCGCGTTCGGTCCCCTCATCGGCGTCGCCTTGGCGACCGCCCGGTTGTTTCCTCAGAAGGACTCACGATGAACTGAGCGGAGGCGCAGATAGCGGTAGTAAACCGGGTTGTCATCCGTGACGTCGATCAGCCATGAATACCGGTATGGAGCTGAGATCAACCGCAGTAGACGCGACGCGAGATCACTTGTTGGTACGTCTCCTGCAAGGGCGGGAAAAGGGCGGACGGGGCGGGAAAAGGGCGTGTCACACAGGTCACCAACGGTCACTCCCGGTCACCAACGGTCACTCGAAAACCAGGTCTGACCAGCGACTCAACGCTCTGACCAGGAACAACGCAAGAATCCCGTCGGGGGTTCGATTCCCCCCAGCTCCACTTCCAGATTCTTGCGCGTGCGGTCGCTTGCGCCGAAGTGCGAATCTTGATCCTCTGAGCAGGGCTTTTGTCGCCGTTGGCAGGCTTCTGATTGTGTTCGGGAGGGGTTCCAGCGCATCCGACAGCGAACACTGGCTGGACGCCAACCGCATCGTCCTGAACTCGCTGCGCCCGCTGGTGGGGGCGGCCGGTACCGGAGCCGTGCTCGCTTCGCTGTTCGTCAATCTTGGATGATCGGGGTCGGGCGGTGATCGAGAGCCGTTGGTGTGTCTGCCGACCCGTTCTCGAACAGGACCTCGACCTCGTCTACCAACTTCTCCTCCAGCCAAGCGTGAACGCTCGGCTGCGATTCCGGAGCCGGGCGCCATCGTTGTCGGAGTTCGCCGCGCACGCGTGGGACGACATCCTCACCCAGTGGATGGTGCTAGATCATCAGCGGCGGTTCGTGGGCCTGGTCGCGATCTCCGGCGCCGACTTCGTCGACGGGTTCGCCTGGATCAGCGTCGCCCGCGACACCGCTCGACGGGACATGCGAGCATCGGCGGTGTTCGTGGACGGCATCTGCGCCGTCATGGGCTACGTGTTCGGCCATTGGCCGTTGCGAATGCTTCACGCCGAGTTCACCGAGAGCAGCCTGGCCGAGGTCGAAAGCGGCGCGGGCAGATTCTTCGTGATCGAAGGCCGCCTTGAGGCACGGCGATTTGTCGACGGCCGGTACGAAGACGTCTTGATCGCCACCATCTCGCGCGAGCGCTGGTCGGAGACGGTGTTACCGGCATGGAACCGTCTTCGTTCTCGGCCCGAAGAGGGACCGCGAGCAATACATGTCTCCGACGTCGACGCGCAGTCAGGTCAATGAGGCGTTGTCGTACGGCGCCGAAACCAACGGCATGTAGCGGAAACGCGCGGCCGCGCGGCGGGCGCGCCGCCCGGCGATCTCGGCAACGACATGACTCACCATACGTCCGCGAGGACGACGGGAGCCGGGTCGTCAATCGAGCGGCATACGGAGCACCGAGACTTGGACGTCGTCGAGTTCGAGGTCGTCCACGGTCCGTGTGGCGAGATCGAAGAGGTACGGGGTGGTGACGCCCGAGATCAGGACCCGACGCCTGTCGAACCACTCGATGCTCACCCCCCGGTCGACGGCGAAGCTTTCCGTCGTTCCCGCCGCCAAGTCGATGAGCACGACCGCGTCGGTCCGGTAGGTGTCGGCTGTCTTGGTCAGGATCGCCAGCTCGGACTCGTCGACGGAGAGGGCGGCGGCGGAGAGCGTGCTCGCGGGGATCGAGTCCGTGAGCTCGGCTGCGACGGTGCGCTCCGCGGTGTCGAGGTCGTAGCCGACCACGAGCCCATCCTCCCACATGTAGATGGAGTGGCTGCCGACGACGAGGGGGACCCCGCCGCCGGCGATCGGGGTGCGGCGCTCCCCCGACGCGACGAAGACCTCGTCGTTCGCCCGCCCCCACACGACGAGCCCATCGCCATGCACACCGACCGGAAGCTCCGAGAAGGCGAGCGTCACGCCGACCCCACGGTCGCCGCCGACCGTGGTGAACGACCACAGGAGCTGATCGGTCCCGGCGGTCGGGGCGGATCCCCAGTAGCCGTTGGCGGTCACCGGGCCGAAGACCCCGCTCGACTCGACGGTTTCGATCACCGCCGCCGACGGGTCGGACACGATGTGCAGGCGCGGGCCGTCGAGGACGTAGGAGGTCTCGCCAGCCGTTCGGAGGATCTGGGTGAACCCGGGCACCGGGGCCGGGAGCGCGATCCGCCCGACCTCGGCTCCGGCGGCGTCGGCAAAGACGAGCTCGCCGTCGAGGCTCACGATGCCGGTGGCCGGACCGGTCACGGTGGGACCGGGCGGCTCGGGTGGCGCGGCGGTGGCAGCGGCGGTCGGCGGCGCGGTGACGTCGGTGGCTGGCGCCGACGGCGGGATCGTCATCGCGGTCGTGCCTTCGACATTCGCCGACGCGGGCACGTCAGACGCCGTTCGGATGCTGTCGTCGGAGGATTGGCCGGTCCTCGTCAAGGCGTAGCCGCCCACCGAGAGCATCGCGACCACCGTCGCCACCCCGCCGGCGATCTGGACCCGCCGACGCCGGGTTGATCGCCGGGCGATCTGGGACCAGATCGCCTCCAGCGGCGCCGGCCCCGGATCAGGGCGTCCGACGACTTCCAGAGCCGCAACATCATCGCCGTCTGTGTTGCTCACGTCTCCTCCTCGTATGCCCTCATCCGTCCGATCGCGGCGTGAAGTGTCGACTTCACCGTCCCGGGGGCGTTCCCCATCTCCGCGGCGATCTGGTCGACGCTCTGATCGAGGAAGTAGCGGCGCACGACCGTCTCGCGCTGCCGAACCGACAAATTGCGCAGCGCCGACTCGAGGGCGTGGAAGTCGACGACCTCCCGGTCGAACGCCACGGTCTGCGGCCTTGTATCCATCATGTGCCTTCGCCCCCGTTCTGTGCTGATTCGCCGCCAGCGGCTGTTCGCCAAGTTGAACGCGACCCGGAACACCCATGCCCGCGCTCGCTCGACATCGCTTCTTTTCTCCCAGAGCCGGCACAACGATTCCTGGGCGATGTCCTGTGCGGTCGGACACGTCTCCTGCGGTGTGAAGCCGGAGTGCACTAACGAGCGCCGGCCAGATCTCGCGGACGAAGTCCTCGAAGTCGACTTCACTGTTCCCCACACCATCCCGACGCATGAGGAACCAGTTTCGTCCATTCATCACCTCGATTGGCCGACACTCCGACGCCTCGCGGAGACCAGCAACAAATCGTGCCGGGACTTCACGTCAACAACCAGACACAAAGCGGTCGATCGCGCCCACGACAGAGAAGCGGCGACCGCGTCAGACGGGGACGTCTCGTGAACCGTCCCTCGATGCGACGCCCGCCGGCTCCTCCTTGGCGAACGGCTTCCGGACGCCTCGTGTCGGCAGCGCCGGAGGTCGCTAGGCGCAGACACGTCCGCCATCCTCATTTGAGACGGGCC
>JBFIQU010000033.1:0-12975 GCA_041609395.1 Acidimicrobiia bacterium
CTCCTCGACGTCAATGTCCGCGGCACCGATCCCGAGACGGCTCGGGCCGGGCGCAACTGGTCGAACTACACGTGGCACGGAGACCAGGCACCGGGGCATCCGTTCGTCCACGGCCTGCAGACGTCGGAGTGCGACTTCAACGACCTGGCCAACTCCAAGCTGACGATTCAGGTCGGCAAGAACCTCGTCGAGAACAAGATGCCGGAGTCGCACTTCTACTCCAACATCATGGAGCACGGCGGCAAGATCGTCACGATCAGTCCCGAGTACAGCCCCCCGGCCACCAAGTCCGACTACTGGCTGCCGGTCCGGCCCGGCTTGTCGGACACCGCGATCTTCCTCGGCATCGCCAGAATTCTCATGGAGGACGGCCTCTACGACGAGGACTTCGTGCTGCGCTTCACCGACTTCCCGCTGGTGATCCGCACCGATACGCGTACGCGCCTTCGGGCCAAGGAGGTGATTCCCGAGTACGAGCCCGGGCTCGATCCGAACGGTCCGAGTTTCAGCGAGCAGAAGCTGACGGCCGGGCAGTACGAGTCGATCGGCGGCGACTTCGTGGTGTGGGATGGCGAAGCACTTCGCCCCATCACCCGCGATCACGTCGGCGCCCGTATGGATCAGCTCGGCTTCGTTCCCCGGTTGAGCTACCGCGGCGCTGCGACCCTGGTCGACGGCTCCGAGGTCGAGGTCCTGACCATCTGGGAGGCCTACCGCGACCATCTCGTCGATTACGACCTCCAGACCGTGCACGAGATCACCGGCACCCCGATCGAGCTCATCGAACGCCTGGCCGCGGACATGGCCACGATCAAGCCGATGGCCATCCATACCGGTGAAGGCATCAATCACTGGTTCCACGCAACGCTGCACAACCGGGCCACGTACCTACCGGTGATGCTGACCGGCAACGTCGGGAAACCGGGAGCCGGAAGCCACACCTGGGCCGGTAACTACAAGGCAGCGCTCTTTCAGTCGACGGACTGGTCGGGTCCCGGCTTCAAGGGCTGGGTGGCGGAGGACCCGTTCAACCCCACCCTCGACGTCACCGTCGACGGCAAAGACATCAAGGTCCGCAACTACGCCAAGGACGAGGAGCCGGCCTTCTGGGATCACGGCGACAGGGCGCTGATCGTCGACACGCCCAAGTTCGGGCGGCGCAACTTCACGGGCGCCTCGCACATGCCCACACCCACCAAGGTGATCTGGACCACCAACGTGAACCTGATCAACAACGCCAAGCACGCCTACCTCGTGATCCGCGACGTCAATCCACATGTCGACATGATCATCACCCAGGACATCGAGATGACGTCCTCGTGCGAGCTCTCCGACTTCATCCTCCCGGCGAACTCCTGGGTGGAGTTCCAGGCACCAGAGATCACCGCGTCGTGCTCGAACCCGTTCCTCCAGATCTGGGGGCGAGACGGTGTTGCGCCTCTCTTCGACACGGAAGACGACTTGATGATGATGGCCCGGGTTGCCGAACGCCTCGGCCAGATACTCGGGGACGGGCGATTCTCCGACTACTGGAAGTTCGCCCTCGAGGGGCGCGCCGAGGTCTACATCCAGCGCTTGCTCGATGCGTCGGCGACGACCCGCGGGTACTCCTTCGAGGACATCACCTCGGGGCGCTACGGCGAGCCGGGCGCGGCGTTGATGATGTTCCGCACCTACCCCCGCATCCCGTTCTGGGAGAACGTGCACGACGACCTGCCGTTCTGGACGGAAACGGGCCGTATGCATTCGTACGTCGACATTCCCGAGGCCATCGAATACGGGGAGAACTTCATCGTGCATCGGGAGGGTCCGGAGGCAACGCCGTACCTTCCCAACGTCATCGTGTCGTCGAATCCGCTCATCGTGCCTGAGGACTACGGGATTCCACTCGATGAGATGGATCCCGATCTGCGAACGGTACGCAATGTACGGTTGCCCTGGTCGGAGGTGAAGACCACCCGCAACCCGTTGTGGGAGGCCGGATTCCAGTTCTACTTCCTGACCCCGAAGACACGACACACGACCCACTCGAGCTGGGCCGTGACCGACTGGGAAACCATCTGGGGGAGCAACTTCGGAGACAGTCGGAGGCGGGACCCGCGCCTGCCGCATCTCGCCGATCGCGAAGTGCACATGAACCCGGAGGCAGCCCGTGACCTCGGCCTTGCCGACGGCGACTACGTGTGGATCGATGCCAACCCGCTCGACCGGCCCTATCCGAATTACGACCCCAACGACACCTCGGATCCGTTCCACAAGGTGGCACGGCTCATGATGCGGGTGAAGTACAACCAGGCGTATCCGTACAACGTGCTCATGGCGAAGCACGGATACTGGCTGGCCACGGAGAAGACCGTCCTTGCGCACGAAACCAGACCCGACGGCCGGGCGGTCTCGGCGGACACCGGGTACCAGTCGAGCTACCGGTACGGCTCGCATCAGAGTGTGACGCGCGACTGGTCGATGCCGATGCATATGACCGACACGCTCTTCCACAAGTCGAAGATCGCCGTTGCGTTCATGTTCGGCGGGGAGGCCGACAACCACGCGGTCAACACGGTCCCCAAGGAGACCCTGGTGCGTGTCACGAAGGCTGAGGACGGCGGAATGGGCGGGCGCGGGGTGTGGGGCCCGGCGACGTCGGGCATGTCCCCCGGGAACGAAGACGAGCGAATGCGGCGCTACCTGGAAGGGGGATACGTCTCATGACCAATCGTCCGTTCCCTCTTCCCATCCGTCCGGTGTCGGAGCACGGTCGCGACAAGGTCGCAGAACCGACCGATCCGTATGAGGCGACGATGGTCGGCTGGTCGACACCCGGATACGACGGGATGGCGGCCATGGCGCGGACGTTCGTCGAGGAGTTCGCGATGCTCGGCTGGTCGCGGGACAGGATCTCCAGGATGTTTCGCATTCCCCGGTACGTGGGCCCGTTCGCCGTGTTCGCGTCGCACGGTCCCGAATTCGTCGAGTCACTGATCGACGACGTGTTCGGTTCCGCAGACGTCGAGCGAGAGGAGCGCTGACATGCCGCAGGTCTACAACTGGCAGCTGGGGCGGGAGATGAACTACCGCTTTGATGCGGTTCCGCCTGAGTGGCAGTTTGCGGCGGTCTTCAACATCAACCGCTGTCTGGCGTGCCAGACCTGCACGATGTCATGCAAGTCGACGTGGACCTTCTCCGAGGGCCAGGAAGACATGTGGTGGAACAACGTGGAGACCAAGCCGTACGGCGGCTATCCGCAGCACTGGGATGTCAAGACGCTCGATCTCATCGAGCAGGTCAACCCGGGGGGCCAGTCGTGGGGAGGGCAGGCGGCCGGGGAACGGCCCTACGGAACCTACGACGGCATGACGATCTTCGAGGCGGCACAGGCGCAGCTGCTCGGGCAGCAGGCGGTCGGATACATCCCGACCGACGAAGAGTGGTCCGGTCCCAACATCCACGAGGATTCGCCGGTGGCGAAGGTCCCGTTGTCCGCCGGCACCAGCCTGCCGGAACATCAGACGTGGTTCTTCTATCTGCAGCGCATATGCAATCACTGCACGTATCCGGCCTGCCTGTCGGCGTGCCCTCGCAACGCGATCTACAAGAGGCCCGAGGACGGAATCGTCCTGATCGACCAGCGGCGGTGCCGGGGCTACCGCAAGTGTGTCGAGCAGTGTCCGTACAAGAAGCCGATGTACCGGCTGAATACCCGGACCTCGGAGAAGTGCATCGGCTGCTACCCGCGGGTCGAGGGAAGCGATCCGCTGACCGAGGGCCTGCCCATGGAGACCCGGTGTATGACGGCGTGTCCCGGCCAGATCCGGTTGCAGGGCCTGGTCGAAATCGACGATGGGGGGGAGTGGATATCGGCTCCGGACAACCCGCTCTATTACCTGGTGCGCGAGGAGAAGATGGCGGTGCCGTTGTATCCGCAGTTCGGCACCCTGCCCAACGTCTACTACATCCCGCCCCGATGGGTGCCGCGTCCCTATCTCCGCCAGATGTTCGGTCCCGGAGTGGACGCTGCCATCGCTGCGTACGAACGACCGTCCCGCCGGGCCCAGGCCGTATTGCAGCTGTTCCGCGTCAGCCAGGCGATCATCTTCAAATTCGAGGTGGTCGATGGTCCCAAGATCAGCGAAGTCAAGGTCAACGGACAGACTCTCGAAGTGTTCAACGACACGGTCATCGGGTACGGACGTGACGGCGCCGAGCTCGTGCGCGTCACGGTGCAAGAACCCCAGTACGAACGCCCCCAGCAGTACCTGAATTCGATATAGGAAGGATCGTCATGCCCGTCGATGTCGCCGAGGAGACGGCCCTGGCTCGAGCGTCCATCTACCGGCTGCTGGCGGTCGCCTTTTCGTATCCGACGTCCGGGGTGTCGGAGACCATGGAGGCGGCTCTGGCGTACGCCCAAGCCGGTGCCGAAGTGATCGGCGACGACGTCGCAGCATGCGTCGACCGCATGGCCGGTGCGTGTGCCGGGCTCGATGATGCCGACGTAGAAGGCCACTACCAGCGTTCGTTCACGCTCAGCTACTCCGAGGACTGCCCGATGTACGAGACCGCCTTCTCGGCGAAGCATCTCTTCCAGCAAACCCGGCAGCTCGCCGACCTTGCCGGTTTCTATCGCGCCTTCGGCGTCGCCCCGAGCGACAACCGGCCCGACCATATTGCGATGGAACTCGAGTTCGGATATCTGCTCGCCGTCAAGGAGGCGGTGGCTCGTGCCGCCGGGGAGAACGATCACGTGGAGACCTGTCGTGAGGCGGAACGCGCGTTTCTCCGGGATCATCTGGCGCGCTGGGCCCCCCTGTTCGCGGGCCGTACCGAGGTCGCTGCCGCCGGCACCGTGTTCGCAGACGCTGCCGCCCTGCTGCGCTCGTTCGTTGCGTCGGAGGTGGACTTCCTTGCGGTCGGTGACGTCGATCTCTACCGCAACGAACCGGCGCCGCCGGACTTCGAGCCCGGGGACATGTCCTGCCCGCTGGCGGAGGAAACGACGGCCTCCCTGGAAGGGCTGTTCGAACGAGGAGAGGATGGGGATGGTGCGACTCACTAGCGATCGCATGGTGACGATCCTCGTGGTGGTGGGGATCGTGATCGCCGGGGGCGTGTTCCAAGTCGTGCCGGTCCGTTCCCAGTCTCCACAGTTGGAGGCGCTCCGGGTTGAGGTTGCGGTTCCGTTCGACGACCCGTGGGCGCCGGTGTGGGACACGGCGGCGCGGGAGCGGGTTCCGTTGTCGGCACAGAACGTTTCGCCGCCGTTCGGAGGTGGGACCGTGGCGTCCCTCACGGCGCGCGCCTTGTACGACACCACCAACCTGTACCTCATGGTCGAGTGGCGGGACGGCACGGTCGACGACACGGTCAACAGCTCAACGGCCTTCTCCGATGCCGTCGCGGTGCAGTTTCCCTCGGCCGAGGCGGAGACGCTGCCGCCCTACACCATGGGTGCCAGCGATCTGCCGGTCAACATCTGGCATTGGAAGGCCGTCTGGCAGTCCGACATCGAGCGCGGCTTTGCCGGCGGGGATGAGAGGTACCCGAACACGATCAGGGACGGTTCGCCCCTCGACGGCGATCCGCTGTACGCGACGGCGGCTGCCGTCGGCAACGTGCTGGCCGACCCCGATCACCCTTCGCCCGTCGAGAACATGATCGCTGGAGGGTTCGGCTCGGCGACCAGCGCCGAGATCCAGGACGTCGGCGGAGTCGGGGCTTGGCGAGATGGAACGTGGAGGGCGATGTTCTACCGGCCCCTGCAGTCGGCCGGTGAGGGGCACGCGCGGTTTGCTCCGGGTGCGGCGACGCAGGTCGCATTCGCAGTCTGGGACGGGGCTGCAGGCGACCGCAACGGGCAGAAGTCGATCGCCCAGTTCGTCGAGCTCGACCTCGTTGCGGCGGCGGCCCCGCCTCCAGGGGTGATTCCCATCGTCACCGCCCCCGGAGCAGGATCCGACGCCCAGACCGTGTTCGTGCTTTCACTGCTGCTGGCGGTCGCGGTGGTCGTGGCCATTGCCGGATGGATGGTGCGGCCGTCCAGGCGATCTGAGCCACCGGTCTAGGGTTCGCCGGTCGAACGAGAGGTCCCCATGGCCCGGCCCGTACCCCAGGTCGCATCGGTAGTCATCAACGCTCTCGATCACGATCGCCTCGTCGAGTTCTGGAAGGACCTGCTCGACGTGGAGATCGCCCAGTCTTACCCGCCGCACTTCACGTGGCTGGCGCCGCAGCGGGAGGGGGGCATCTCGATAGCAATCCAGACCGTCCCCGATCCGACGCCGGGACGGAACCGGCTCCACATCGACACCATGGTCGACGACCTCGACGAGGCGGTGCGTCGCATCGAGGAACTGGGCGGCAGTCTCCTCGAGGATCACACCGCCGGAGACTTCGCCTGGAAGGTCATGGCCGACCCTGAGGGCAACGAGTTCTGCATCGCTCCGGGGCATTAGCCGCCGGGTTCGTCCCCGCCTTGGTCGAGCCGGAACGGCGGATACCGATCGGTCATGAGGGCCACGTAGGAGGCAACCCGGAAGCCCCAGCGGTTGACTCCGACGATGAGATCGAACAACCGCCGCGGGTACCGCTCGGTGAACAGGAGGATCACGGCGGCGACGACCACGAGGACTCCGGGCAGACCGGGTCCGGTCTCGACTCCGGCCCAGGCCCCTCCGCCGGCAATGGCGGCGAACAGGAGGTAATGGGGAACGGCCAGGAGCCACCACTTGACGAGCACCAGTCCGCGGGAGAGGCGTTCGGGGTAGTCGATGTCGAGAGTTGCCGGGTACTCGGCCGGCTGCAGCGAGAACGGCGGATACCGGTCGGTGCCGAGTCCGCCGGTGCCCGCGTAGTACAGCACCCGCCAGCTCCAACGCAGAACCCCGACGTTGTAGTTGAACAGCGGGCGGGGGTACCGACCGGTGAACAGGATGGCGAAGAACGCGATCACGGTCACGACCACGAAGCCGATCCACAGGAACGCCAGCACGACGAAGTGGGGGATGGCCAGGAACCACTTGACGAGCCACTTCCACGGTGAGAGCGGCTCGTCGAGATCGGCCGTCAACCTGACCGGCTCCGGTCGCGGCTCGCTGCCGGGGATCTCGGCCGCGGAGCCCCTGGCAACGGTGACGAGCAGCACGACGGTGAGTGCCGCAAGGAGCCCGCCGATGATCAGCAGTGCTGCTCCGAGACCGGCGATGATGCCTGCTTTGGCGCCCACGACCACGTCGGCGACGACGCCGGGAGAACCGTCGGCGTTCATCAGGACGGCAGTCCAGGCGCCGGATTCCACATCCCATTCGACGGCGATCGTGCCGCTGCCGGTATCGGAGGCGACCCAGAATCCCTGGGCGGTCGGAGTGGGGGCAGCTGCGGTCCCGGCGACGTTCCGGTAGTTCACCCTGCGGTCGTCGAAGTCCTCGATCTCATCTCGTGCGACACCGGTGAGAAACGCCTCGACGTCACTCGCCGGGCCGATGCCGACGAAGAGATTGTCGCCCTCGGCCTCGAGCTTGATCGTGGCATCCACCGTGTCGAAGAACCAGTCGGCGGCCGAGTCGGTTTCCCGGCCGAGATCCACGTCCTCGGAGGTGACCGCGGCCGTGGCGGTGCCGATTCGGTGCGGCTTCGATTCGAAGAATCCGTCGTCGCCGCGTTCAGATGCGTATGCCGCAAGCAGTGCGGCGCCGGCGAAGAACGCGGCGAGAAACACCAGTGCAGCCAGGGAGAGCGCGATCAGTCCAACGAGTCGTCCGGGTTTCACGGGAGCCTCCAGTCGTCCATAGCCCGCGCCAACGTACGGCGGACGTGCCGGCGCGACCAGGGAACAAGGCCACTATTGACCGAGTTCCCGGTTGCGGGGTGTCAGATCCCAGCGAGGTTGGGGTTGGGGTTGGGGTTGGCCCAGGGGCGGGGCTATCTCCGGCGACGACGACCGGCGCGGCGGGAGAGATCGGCGGCGCTCGAGGTCTTGAACTCGACCGACTCCGGTTGCCACGACGCCAGGTCCGCCAAGCGAGGATCGTTGGAGAACATCTTGGCGATCTCGAGGCTCAGACCGGTCTTGCGTTGCAGGCGGTTGATGTCTTCGATCTCGTCCCATTCGACGAGCGTCACGACGAGACCGCTCTCACCGGCACGAGCGGTGCGGCCGGAACGGTGGATGAAACTCTTGTAGTCATCCGGGATGTCGTAGTGGAGGACGATGTCGATGTCGTCGATGTGCAGGCCGCGTGACGCCACATTGGTGGCAACGAGAACCGGCAGCTTGCCCGACGCGAAGTCGGCCAGCGCCCGCTCCCGGTTCGACTGGCGATGAGCGCCGTGGATCGACTGTGCGTCGACACCCTCGGTGCGCAGCGCCGTGGCGACCCGATCGGCGCCGTGGCGGGTGGCAACGAACACCAGCGTTCGAGCGACGCCGCGGGCGATGGCGGCGGCGACCCTGGCCTTGTCCATGTGGTGGACGTGCAAGAAACGGTGCTCCTGGGTTTCGACGAGTTCGTCGGAGGACTCGACCTCGTGGCGAACCGGGTCGCTGAGATAGCGGTTGACCAGGGTGCGGACCGGCCCGCTGAGGGTTGCGGAAAACAGCATCGTCTGGTGCTCACGATCGATGCGCCGCATGATCTGGTGCACCTGTGGCAGGAAGCCCATGTCGGCCATCTGGTCCGCCTCGTCGATCACGACCACCTCCACGGCGGCGACCGAGGCCTTCTTCTGGTCCATCAGGTCGATGAGGCGCCCGGGGGTGGCGACGACGATGTCGACTCCCTGACGGAACTGCTCTATCTGGCGCCGCATCGAGACGCCGCCGTAGACGGTGGCGACCCGCAAATCCCGGGTACCGGCGAGTTCGGCGATGTCGCTGCCGACCTGGTCGGCCAGCTCCCGGGTTGGGGCGAGGACCAGGCCGCGAGGACGGCCGTCGCGGCTTCGTTCGATCCGCTCGATGAGCGGAATCGAATACGCAAGCGTCTTGCCTGATCCGGTCTGGGCTTCGCCGCAGACGTCTCTGCCGGCCATGCCGTCGGGAATGGTGATCAGCTGAATCGGGAACGGCTCGGTGATGCCGAGTTCTTCGAGGCGCGATACGAGGTCGCTGGGGACACCGAGTTCTTCGAAGGTGGCCGCGCGCGTTGCTGCCGCGGGGGAAGTGGTCATTGTTTTGCTCTTTCCTGATCGTCGTTCGTCGGCTCCCGGCGCGACTCGGACGATGTGAAGAGCGGCAGGAACCCGGCGACCACGCGCACTGCGTGCCATCGCCATCACCCACTGTAGTAGACCGGCGGGCTTCACCTGGTATCGGCGGTTCAGGGCTTGCGATTGAGCCGTGCGAGGAGGTGGATCTACGCCGCGACATTCGAAGCTCCGTTCGCGATCGGCCGGCGTTGTGGGGCGTGGCTAGGGGCGAACGGATGATTCCTCAGCTTGCCGGTTCCTGGACGCTCTCCGGGCGCGCGTCGCAGCGATGATCATCACGGCGCCGGTGACGAGGAGGACGATGGCAAGGCCCAGGCCGATGAGATACCCGAGAAACGCCATGACCATGTAGTCACCGCCGCAGCCGGCTTCGCAGTAGCGCCCGGCCACGATGCTCGCCGCGAGTATCCCGGCCGGCACGGCGAGGATCATGAATGCAATCCCGATTCGGCGGTGGACCAGGTAGCGATCCGGTGCCGGCAGACCATGATCCAGCGCCACCACGCCGATTCGCAGCAGCAGAAACAGAACGAAGCCCGAGACGACGAGGGGCGGGACCGGGTTGTCCCCGTAGCATCCGTCGGAGTGACAGGTCATCGCGGCGACGGCGAGAAACACGAGCCAGCTGATGGGCACGGCGAGCAACAACGCCGCCGCTCCGGCGATCCGCCACGACCGATCCGCGGTATGCGTCTCCATCGCAGTTCCTTCGGTCGCAGCATCGGTCCCGGGCTGCCGGCCTGCTAGAGGCAGAAGCCTCTGGGATGCTTCGTCGATCAGAAGCTTCCCAGGAGCGGCGCGGACTCGACATCGCTGCGAGTCCCGGCTTGAGTTCGGCCCATGAGCGCGATTCCCGAGCGGGCCCGAGTCGTGGTCGTCGGTGGCGGCATCATCGGGTGCTCCGTCGCCTACCACCTCGCCCATCTCGGCTGGACCGACGTCGTCCTCGTCGAGCGGGATCGACTGACGTCGGGCAGCACCTGGCACGCAGCCGGATTGGTGGTGACGTTCGGATCTCTTTCGGAGACGCAGACCTGGATGCGTCGCTACACGAGGGATCTCTACACCCGCCTCGAGTCGGAGACCGGGCACGCCACGGGTTTCAAGCCGATCGGTTTCGTCGAGCTGGCGGCCGATCCCGATCGGCTCGAGGAGTATCGACGGGTTGCGGCGTTCAACCGGTATTGCGGCGTCGACGTTCATGAGATCTCTCCTGCCGAGGTCGCCGCGATGTTTCCGCCGGCACGCACCGACGATCTCCTGGCGGGCTTCTACGTCCCCGGCGATGGGCGGGCCAATCCTTCCGACGTGACGATGGCGCTCGCCGCGGGAGCGAGGCAGCAGGGGGTTCGAATCGTCGAGAACTGCCCGGTGACCGGTTTCCTGCAGCGCGACGGAGCCGTTACCGGGGTCCGCACGCCGCAGGGCGATATCGAGGCCGAGTTCGTCGTGAACTGTGCCGGGATGTGGGCCCGGCAGCTCGGCGAACTCGCCGGGGTGACGATTCCCCTGCAAGCCGCCGAGCATTACTACCTCATCACCGAGCCCATCGACGGGGTGTCGGCCGACTGGCCCGTCGTCGAAGACCCTGCGTCGCACGCCTACTACCGCGAGGAGGGCGGGGGGTTGATGATTGGGCTCTTCGAACCGGTGTGCGCCCCGTGGCAGGTGGACGGTGTTCCCGACGGCGCCAGCTTCGTGGAGATCACCCCGGATTGGGACCGGATGACGCCGTATCTCGAAACGGCGATGGCCCGGGTTCCGATCACCGCCGACACCGGCATCAAGAAGCTGTTCTGCGGCCCCGAGTCGTTCACTCCGGACCTGCAGCCGGTGGTCGGCGAGGCTCCAGAGCTGCGCAACTTCTTCGTGGCCGCGGGTCTGAACTCGATCGGCATCATCACGGGTGGGGGTCTGGGCAGGGTCGTCGCGGAGTGGATCGTCGACGGCCGGCCGACGGTCGATGTCACCGGGTTCAACATCGATCGGCTGCATCCGTACCAGGCGACGCCGGCGTACCGGGCGGCGCGCACGGTTGAGGCGCTCGGGATGGTCTATCAGACCCACTATCCGACCCGGTCGATGCGGACGGCACGCAACGTCAGGTTGTCGCCCCTGCACGAGCGTCTCGCGGCCGTCGGCGCCCACTTCCGGGAGGCGAGCGGATGGGAGAGCCCCGATTGGTTCGCCCCGCCGGGTGTGGAACCGGTGGTCGAACGGCTCAGCTGGGGGCGCCACAACTGGTTTCCGTATTGGCGGGCCGAGCACGACGCAGCGCGCGACGGCGTGATCCTGATGGACATGTCGTTCATGTCGAAGTTCGGCGTTGCCGGCACCGACGCCGGGCGGTTTCTCGAGAGTCTGTCGGCCAACTCCGTCGACGGGGAGTCCGGGATCATCACATACACCCAATGGCTCAATGAGGAAGGCAGGCTCGAGGCCGACCTCACGGTCACCAAGCTGGCCCCGGATCGGTTCTGGGTGGTGGCGACGGACACGGCGCACCGTCATGTCGAGACCTGGATGCGGCGCCACCGTGCGACATTCGGCGTGGAGATAGAGGACGTCACCGCGGTGTACGCGCAGATCAATGTCCAGGGCCCGCAGTCCCGGGCCGTGCTGCAGGCGGTCACCGCGTCGGATCTTTCCGACGATGCCTTCCCGTTCCGGGCGGCGCGATCCATCGGAATCGGTGGAGCAGACGTTCTCTGCGTTCGGATCACGTACGTCGGGGAGCTGGGTTACGAGCTGTATGTCACGGCCGAGGCGGCGGCTGCGGTGTACGACCTGCTGGTCGACGCCGGTGCTCGGTTCGGAATGAAACATGCCGGACTCCGTGCCCTGGGAAGCCTGCGGATGGAGAAGGCGTATCGCGACTACGGCCACGACATCGACAACACCGACACGGTGTGGGAGGCGGGCCTGGGGTTTGCCGTCGATCTCGACAAGCCGGGCGGGTTCATCGGTCGTGACGCGGCTGCAGCAGCGAAGGCCGCCGGACCATCACTCCGGCGTTTGGCGCAGATTCTCGTCACCGACCCCGAACCGATGATGCATCACGCAGAGATCGTCTATCGCAATGGCGCCCCGGTGGGGTACGTCCGGGCGGCGTCGTACGGTCATACGCTCGGCGGTGCCGTCGGCCTTGCGATGATCGAAGCCGGCGAGCCCGTGACCCGGGAATACCTCGACACCGGCACGTGGCAGGTCGACATCGCAGGAATCCGGTACCCGGCTGTCGCCTCGCTGCGTCCGCTCTACGACCCGAGATCGGAGCGCGTCAGGGGCTGATCGTGCTGTCGGCTCAGTCGGCGGGCGGTCCTGAGCTCACGAAATCCAGATATAACCATGGACGTCCCGGTATCACGGTGCGGTCCCGGAGCGTACGCTGAGAGGGTCGATCCGGCCCTGCCGGGGCGGTGGGGCTGAATCGCCAGATATCGCCCACGAGGGGGGCACCATGAGGATGCGACGACGTGTCGCCATCGGGCTCGTGGCTGCCGCAGTTCTCGTCGCCGTGTTGCCCACAGCAGCGTTGGGCAGCGGCGACGTCTTCCAGCCCAGCGACAAGAGCCCGGCCGCGAATCCATGCGGCAAGAAGGTGGTCGACGACACCGCCTACAAGGAGTTCAAAGACCTCCTGAAGGACCTACTCGGCGACAAGGCCGGAGTCGTCGACGACATCGACACCCAGGTCAAGGGAAAGGTCGACGACACGGACGAGAAGCCCGTGACCGTCGAGATCGAGGTCATCGACGAGAAGGAGTTCGTCA
>JBFIQU010000034.1:0-12833 GCA_041609395.1 Acidimicrobiia bacterium
AGGACCAGGTCGGCGAGGACGTACCCGTCGTCGTCCTCCCGGACCACGGAGGCGCGCCGGCAGGGCCGGACATACCGCCGACCACCGGCGGTGACTCCACCGGGACGCCCGCGGGCTCAGGCACAACCACCGCCGTCACCCAGCCGCCGCCGATCAACCACACCGCGGTGTGGGAGTCAGGAGAACGTCTGAACGTCCTGCTGATGGGGGGCGATGCGGGACCCGGTCGGCGCGGCATCCGCACCGACACGATGATCATCGTCAGCATCGATCCGCGGACCGGCTACGGAGCCCTCATGTCGGTCCCGCGCAACTTCATCCGAATGCCGATGCCGGCCGGCCCGGCCCGCGACCGGTTTCCCAACGGTTTCACCGACATCGCCAACGCCATCTACCAGTACGGCCTGAACAACCCCGACCTGTTTCCGGGAAGCGCCGACCCCGGCGGAGCGGCCATCAAAGGCTCGATCGGCGAGATGCTCGGGATACCGATCCACTACTACGCCATGGTGACTTTGCAGGGCTTCGTCGACGTCGTGGATGCGCTCGGCGGCGTGACGATGCGGGTCGAGCGACGCCTCTACGACTCGAACTATCCCCACGAAGACGGATCCTTCGAGGTCATCGACATCCCGGCCGGCGTCCACGACTTCGACGGCCACCTGGCGCTGGCCTATGCCCGGTCCCGCCAGCAGTCCGACGACTACAACCGGATGGGACGGCAGCGGTGCGTCCTGGAGGCGATCGCAGAACAAGCAGATGTCGTCAGTCTCCTGCGGTCGTTCTCCAGCCTCGTGAACGTGATCAAGCGCAGCGTCACCACCGACATCCCGCAGAGCCGGTTGCCGGACATCATCGAGCTGGGCGCCAACTTCAACTCCGACGAGATCGTCACGGTGCGGTTCATTCCCCCGACGTGGATCGCAGGACGCGACCCGAATCGCTACCCGGTTCCCGACGTCGCCGGCGTTCGCGACGCGGTGCGGATCATTGTGACCAGCACGCCGGCCGAGGCAATCGCACGGCTGGGGCTGTCGAGCCTCGACGACGCCTGTCCCAAGCTGGACGGCTCGTCGCCCACGACAACGACGCAGACCACGACGACAACGCAGGCCACCAGCACCACATCGACCACCACGACGACCACGACGACCACTCAGCCGCCGACGACGACTACGACCACCACTCAGCCGCCGACGACGACCACGACGACGACCACGACCACGACGACTACTCAGCCGCCGACGACCACGACCTCTACAACAACGTCGTCGACGACGACCTCGACGAGTTCGACGACGACCACATCAACGACGTCGGCGCCGTAGGAGCCGTGGTCGGCAACGCACGCGCCGATCGCGGACCCGACCGGCAACCGCACCACCCTCACCGCCGCGGCTCGCTCCGCGATCCGCGCCTGCCTCTCCCTGCGAGGGAGAGGCGAAATGTGTCCTAGGGGCTGGGTGGGTGATATGCCGCCAGTGCGGTCTTCGCCTTCTCCAGCATCGCGACCTGGTCGTCGTGATCGAACAGTTGTGTCGTCTTGGCTTTGGCCAGGGCGCCGGAGCTGGCCACGGCGATGCTGACCGCCGCTGCCGACACGGAGTCGGGCAGGTCGGCGATGGCGATCCCGTCGTAGTCGCCGAACATCCAGTGGAAGGACTCGATCGCGCCGCCGAGCGATTCCGCGATCCGGCCGGCAGCCGACGCACGATCCGTCGGGTTCTTGATCATGTTCGCCCACGACTCGTGCGTGTAGGAGAAGAAGATGGCGTACTTCGCCATGAGGCGACCTCCTTGTGGTCGGGGCCGAGCCTACGCGCCGAGTCGACCCGGCGGCCCGAGGCATGCTGAGCCTGCCCTGCCTAGGCAGACGCCCCGGAGTAGTGACGCAGGTTGATCATCCATACGGCGCGAGTGATGAAGAGCAGAATCACACTGAACCCGAGCGCGATCGCCACCGTCCCGCCGGTCAACCGATCGCTCAATGCCTCGGCGGGCACCGTGATGGCGAAGGCGAGCGGCACCAGGAAGGTCAGCGTCCCCCGCAGCCAGAGGGGATAAACGGAAACCGGCCATCGACCGGTCTGGTAAAAGCCCTCGAAGAGGTTGAGGATCTCCTCCGACCGTACGACCCGGAATGACGACGACGTGATCATGATCCACACGCAGTAGATCATCACGATCCCTGCGATGAGAACGACCCCGAAGGCGAGGGCGTCGACGGCGCTGGTAGTCGCAGTCAGTCTCCCCACCCCGTAGACCGTCACGGCGGCACCGAGGACGACGTCGACCACGTTCCACACCTTGACCTCCCGGATCGACGTCAGAATCTGGGAGTCGACCGGCTTGACTATCACATAGTCATAGGTCCCCTCCTCGACGTCGGTCATCAGCCTTCGCATATTGGGCTCGATGAACGTCCGTATCACTCCACCGATTCCGACATGGATACCCATGACAACCAGGAGTTCAGCCTGGCCCCACCCGGCGAGATCGTCCGCGTGGCGGAACACCAACCAGATAGCCACAAAGCCGGTCACGAGAGCCAATGCCGAGTGGACAATCTGCACGAAGAAATTCACGCGGTACTGCAGCTCGTTCATTGCCGACACCCGCCAGTGAGTAACCGTCAACCGCAGCGCCCTCACGCGCCGACCGCCGAATACCGTCGGATCGCCCGGCTCCATACGAAAGCCAGCAGCGCCCCGAGCCCCGCCGTCCACACGACCTGCCAGCCGAACACCGCCAACGTCCCCGTGAGATCGGTGCGACCGATGACGATCTCGATAGGCCCTTGGAACGTCCACTGGAACGGCAGCCACGCGGCCAGCGTCTGCACCCAGCCCGGCATCAGATCGAGCGGAACCAGGCGACCCGATAGGAGCAACTCGGCAGTCACCACGATCTCGAAGAGAGCGGAAGCTCGCGTTGTCCAGAACGCGATCAACCCCAGCAGATAAAGGATCACAAACCTCAGGATGAAGCCCGTCCACACGGCGATGAAGAACGCAAGGAACTGGATGACCGAAGGACGCACCGTTGGCTGGAAGACCGCAACGAGCACGACCGCCAGCGGGATCCACCACATGATCCAGAACGGCTTCCAGGCAGCAAAAGAGGCGAGGTCGCGGTGAAAGAGGTGAAAAGGCTTGGTGAGGTGGTCGTTCATACGTCCGCGCTGGATCCGCCCGTCCCACACGTAGGGAGTGAGGGCGATGTTCATGGCGCGCACCAGCGTCCAGGCGATGTAGTAGGCAACGAAGTCATCAGCGGAATACCCGGCAATCGACCCGCCCTGGGCCTCGGCGATCGTCTTCCACACGACGAGGTACACGATCGGCTCGATGATGAAACCCAGCAACGAGAACGCCGTGGCCACCCGGTATTGCAGGGTCCTCTGAAAACTGAGACGCATCTCGGCCCAGTACATCCGGCCGAGGTGGATCAACCGTCGACCCCCGACGAGAACACCTCGGCGATGACATCTTCCACCGGCGGATCGGAGATCTCGATGTCGAGGACTTCCATGTCTGCGAGCATGCGCCGCGCCACTGCCGAGACCTCGGCCCGCTTGACCCGCAAGGTCGCAACGGTCTGGTCCGCCACCATCACCTCTCCGTACCCGTCGAGGGCCGGCGAGAGATGCTCGGCGGTGACGGTGATGGTCTTGTAGCCGGCGAACCGTTCGGCGAGACGCCGCAGCGGCCCGTCGTAGATGATTTGTCCGTGGTGGATCACGATCACGCGTTCACACAACGCAACGATGTCGGCCATGTAGTGGCTCGTCAGCAAGACCGACGCACCGGTGTCCAGGCTGTGGTCCCTGATGAAGGTTCGGATGCGCTGCTGCATCGTGATATCGAGACCGAGCGTGGGCTCATCGAGAAACAGCACTTCGGGGTGGTGGAGCAGCGCGCCGGCGATCTCGACTTTCATCCGCTCGCCGAGGGACAGGTTGCGAACCGGTTTGTCGACCAATCCCCCGAGATCGAGGAGTTCCACGAAGCGATCAACGCGTCGGGGGTACACGTCGGCAGGGATCTCATAGATGGCGCGTTGCAGCTCGTAGGAGTCCAGGGCCGGCAGATCCCAGTCGAGGTTGTTGCGGTTGCCCATGATGAGAGCGATGCGCCGCAACATGGCGTTGTCACGCCGCGCGGGGTCGAAGCCCAGGACACTCGCCGAGCCTCCCGATGGATAGAGGAGGCCGGTGAGCATCTTCAAGGTTGTCGTCTTGCCCGCTCCATTCGGACCGAGAAAGCCGACGACCTCGCCAGGTTCGATCGCGAAGTCGATGGGCTTGACGGCTTCGACCTCTCGGATTTCCCTCCGAACGAGGCTCCGCAGGGACGCCCGCAAGCCGGGTTCGCGAACGGGGACGCGATAGGTCTTCGTGAGCGCATGGGTGGATACGGCCGGCACCGAGGGGATGGTAGATCCGTCCTGGGCTGAGCTGGGCCCGGCCCGGAGCACGACGTGTGCGACCGGGCTCCCAGGACGCGTAGCCCTCAACCGTGACGCACCTCTCAGATGGCTGCTCGCACCAGCGGTTGCGTCATGCACCGCGGACCGCCACGACCTCGCCCCAGCTCGGAGCTGTCGACTTCGAGAACCTCGATCCCAGCGTCACGGAGACGGTGGTTGGTCTCGACATTGCGGGCGTACGCGACGACGACACCAGGCTCGAGCGCCAGGGTGTTGTTCCCGTCGTCCCATTGCTCCCGCAGCTGGCCGATGGAATCCCCACCGGTCTTGACCATCACCGGGTCGACGTCGAGGCATGCACGCAGCGCAGCTTCCAGGCCGTCGGTCGGCTCGACCCGGAGCGTCCCGGCATCACCGGGACGCAGGATGTGGACCTCCATGTCTTCGAGGATGCCGGGGAACACGTTGAACTTGTCCCGGTCCACCATGGTGAACACGGTGTCGAGGTGCATGACGGCCCGCTCTTGGCGCAGGTGGGCGACGATCACCTGCTCGACTCCCGCCTTCCCGAACAGGCGATGCGCCAGCATCTCCACCGCCGCCGGCTCGGTGCGCTCCCCGATGCCGACCATCACCGTCGTCTCCGACAGCACCAGCACGTCGCCGCCTTCGATGGAAGCCGGATAGGTGTGCTCCGGCGCGTCGCCGTACCACCACGGGAAATCCAGTTCGGCGAAGCGGGAATGGTGCCGGTAGATCGTGTCCAGGTACATCGACTCCCGACTCCGGGCCGGGGTCGCCAGCACGCTGAGCGACAGCCCGTTCTTGATCCACGCCGCGTTGTCACGCATGAACAGCAGGTTCGGCAGAGGTCGCAGCACGTAGTGGAAACGATCCGCCACGAGATCGGCGAACAAGGGATCGATGTCCCATTCAGGAAGCTCTTGCTCGAGGATTCCGCCAAGGAGAACGTCGACGACGTGATCGACCGGCGCCTCGCGCAGGGCCGGACGCAACACCCGTGAGACGCGCACCCCGCACAGAGCGGGATGTATCACCCGGTCGATCAGCTCCGACCGCACGGCCGCTTCCGAAATCGTGTCGCGAAGCACGTCTTCGAAATAGACGACCTCGACACCACGATCGCGCATGATCCCCGTGAATCGATCGTGCTCCTCCTGGGCACGCTCCAGCCACATCAGCTCGTCGAAGAGCAGCGCTTCCTTGTTCTGCGGCGTGATCCGGGCGATCTCGATCCCCGGCCGGTGCACCATCACGGTGCGCAGCGGACCGATCTCGGAACCGACGTACGGGGAGGCGGGCATGGGGGGAGACTATTCGGCGATGGGCGCGCGACGGAGCCGGAAGCTACGAGCCATGAGCTACGGGCTACGAGCTACGAGCTACGGCTCTACGGGCTACGGGCTACGGGCTACGGGCTACGAGCCATGAGCTACGAGCTACGAGCCATGAGCTACGGCGCTCGAGAGGGAACGCATCCCTCGGGTTGCGCCGGGGCCGGGAACTGGGAACTGGCAACTGAGAACCGGGGACTGGCAACTGGCAACCGGCTACTGCCTACTGGCTACTGGCTACGGGCTACTGGCTACTGGCTACTGGCTACTGGCTACCGGCTACCGGCTACCGGCTACCGGCTACCGGCTACCGGCTAACGGCTAACGGCTACTGGCTACTGGCTACTGGCTACTGGCTACCACTCCGCCGCCGGGTAGGGATACCCGTCCGCCCGCGCCCACGACCCTCTACCAACTAGCTTCGCCATGGGCGACGGAAGGGCGAACCATGACCACGGACGCAGACACCACCCAGTGGCATCGCATAGACCCGGGCGACGTACGCGTCAACGGGGTCACCACCGTGGTCGTCGATCACCGCGCGATTGCGATCACCCGGACGGAAGACGGGTGGGGGGCGCTGGACAACCGGTGCCCGCATCAGGGCGGCCCGCTCGGAGACGGGCACATCGAGGACGGCTGCCTCATGTGCCCGTGGCACGGATACGAATACGACCCCCGATCCGGCGAACCTCCCGGCGGCTATTCCGACACCGCAACGGCATTCCGCATCGAGGAACGCGACGACGGCCTGTGGATCGAACTGCCCGTGATCGACCACCCGACGAGCCTCATGGACCAGATGGTCGACGTGATGACGGAATGGGGAGTCGACACCGTGTTCGGCATGGTGGGCCACTCCAACCTCGGGCTGGCCAACGCGCTTCGCAAGGCAGAGAACGACGGCCGGCTGAGCTACTTCGGGATACGCCACGAGGGAGCGGCGGCCTTCGCCGCATCTGCGTACGCCAAGCTGACCGGCGAACCCGCGGCATGCTTCTCGATCGCGGGGCCGGGCGCGACCAACCTGCTCACCGGGTTGTGGGACGCCAAGGTCGACCGCGTTCCCATCCTGGCGCTGACGGGTCAGGTGCAGACCCAGGTGCTGGGCCCGGGAGCGTTCCAGGAGATCCCGCTGGCATCGGCGTTCGAAGCCGTCAGTGAATGGAGCCAGACGGTCCTCAAGCCTCAAAACGCCACCGAGCTGATGGCGCTGGCGATCAAGCACGCCGTCGTCAACAGGGACGTTGCCCACCTCATCTTCCCCGATGAGGTTCAGGAGCTCAGCGGGCTCGATCAGCCGGCCGAGCACCACAAGCCGGGCCGGATCTCGGCCACCGACATCGCTCCACCGCGCGCCGACCTCGACCGGGCAGTCGAGCTGCTCACCGCTGCCGAGCGGCCCGTGATCATCGTCGGCAACGGGGCACGGCCGTTCCGCCACGAGGTCGTCGAACTCGCCGAGCACTTCGACGCACCCGTGATCACGACGTTCAAGGCAAAGGGCCTGGTGGGAGATGACCATCCGCTCGCATGTTCGGTGCTGGGACGGTCGGGAACACCGATCGGCTCCGCCATGATGGGACGGTCCGACTGCCTGCTGGTTCTGGGAGCGTCGTTCTCGAACCACACCGGGATCTCCCGCAACAAGAAGACGATTCAGGTCGACTACGACCGAATGACGCTGGGCAAGTTCCACCCGGTCGACGTTCTGCTGTGGGGAGACATCGGCCGGACCATCACCGACCTGCGGGAACGCCTCCCGGCCACGGAACGACCCGGTATCCGCAACGAGATCGAACGACGCTGGCGTCAATGGCGGGGCGAGAAGGCGGCGCGCGCCGGGCACGTCGATTCCCGAGGGCGGATGCACCCGGCGCGGGTCTTCGACGCGCTTTCCCAGGCGTGCGCGGGCGATGCCGTGATTCCCGTCGACGTCGGCAACAACACGTACGCGTTCGGCCACTATTTCGAATGCAGCGGACGGCAAGACATCCTGATGTCGGGGTATCTCGGGTCCATCGGCTTTGCGTTTCCGGCCGCCCTCGGCGCCTGGGCCGCCGTGCGCGACGAACGCAAGGTCATGTCGATATCGGGCGACGGAGGCTTCGGCCAGTACCTCGCCGAGTTCACCACGGCGGTGAAGTACGGCATGCCGATCACCCACGTGCTGCTCAACAACGACGAACTCGGCAAGATCAGCCGCGAGCAGATCGGTGGGCTTCGCCCCGTCTGGCAAACGTCGCTGCACAACCCCGACTTCGCCGAGTATGCCCGCCTCTGTGGAGGACAAGGGTGGCGAGTCACCGACCCGGCCGACCTAATCCCTGCCTTCCAGGAGGCCCTCGCCGTCGACGACGGCCCCAGCCTCGTGGAGGTCGTCGTCTCAGCTCGAACCGTATGACCGGCGAACCCGTCATCCCGATCGGCCGGCGCGCCGTTTACGGCACCCTCGAGCGGTTGGGCGCCTTCGAAGCCGATGGAATCGGGCCCCGCAGCGTCGACGTATGGCTTCCCGGCGGATACCACCGTTCCACAAAGACCCGATTCCCCGTGATCTACATGCACGACGGGCAGAACCTGTTCGAGCCCGACGCCGCGTACATCGGCATCGACTGGGCGATCGACGAGGTGGCCACGGCGCTCATCCGGTCCGGGCGGATCCGGGCTCCGATCGTGGTCGCCATGCACTGCACCGACGACCGGCTGATCGAGTACGGCTACAACGAAACCGGCCGGGCGTATCTTCGATGGATCGTCGAGACGCTCAAGCCCGTCATCGATGCCCGGTTCCGAACGCTGCCCGACCGCACAACCACCTTCACCATGGGCTCATCGATGGGCGGACTGATCTCGTTCCTCGCACTGTGGTACCACCCCGATGTATTCGGCGGCGCCGGCTGCCTCTCCCCCGCGTTCACCCATCACTACGCACCGGGCCTCGTTGCCGCAGTGCGCCGCTCGAAGACGTTTCCCAGACACCCGGTGCGCATCTACATCGACAACGGCGGCGACGATCTCGACACCGCGCTGCAGCCTTCCGTCGACGCCATGCTTCAGGCGTTGCGTGCCCGCGGATTCCGGCGCAACCGCAACCTCGTCTCGTTCCGGGATCGCGCCGCGCCTCACGATGAAACGGCGTGGGCCAACCGGGTGTGGCGCCCACTGGAGTTCCTTCTCGGCACCCACTGAGACACCGCCGAGACACCCGGCGCGTACGATGCCTACGAGGAGGTTCATGCCGCGTCCGGTGAAGTTCGAGTTGCGCGTGCCCGATCCGCTGAAGACCGCGGCGTTCTACGAGCAGGCCTTCGGCTGGATCTTCACGATGTCACGGACCGAGCCGGATACCTGGGACATCACGACCGGGAGCAGGTCTGCGACCGGCGTCAACGGGGTCATGACGACCTCCGAGGCCTCCCCGGCCACGGTGTTGACGATCCGCGTCGACGATCTGGACAGTGCTGTCGATCGCATCACCCGCATCGGTGGCACTCTGCTGCGGCGCTCGGCTGCCGAAGCACTGTGCGCTGATCCCTCGGGGATGGCCTTCTGCCTCTCGCAAGCCGTCTCAGAGGACGGCGACGAGCACCGGTAACCACGATGCAGCCGTCGTGCCGTCTCCGAGCTGGCCGGAGTTGTTGCGACCCCAGCACAGTGCTTGATGCGGTGCCTGCCCGGCGCATCCCCAGTCATCGCCCGCACCCAGCACTACGAGCGAGTCGAGAGCACCGGATCCGTCCGGCTGTAGCACGACCACGGGCACCGAGCTGTTCGATGTCGTGCCGTCTCCGAGCTGGCCGGCGTTGTTGCGACCCCAGCACATTGCTGTGGCATCGCCATGGAGGGCACAGGTGAACTCGGCTCCGGCGACGATTCCAACCATTCCGTTACCAAGAACCTGAACCGGCACGCTGCTGCTGGTCGAGGTTCCATCACCGAGCTGCCCGCGACTGTTTCGGCCCCAACACATCGCGCTGCCGCTGCCAAGGACGGCGCACGTATGCTCGCCGCCGAGCCCTGCCCCTATTGCCGAAGAAACACCACCGACGAGCACGGGAGATGACCGGTCAACGGTCGTGCCATCCCCCACCTGACCCCAGCGGTTCTCACCCCAGCACCAGACTCGGCCCGATCCCGAGACGGCGCAGGTATGTTCGTCGCCGGCGGCGACGTCGACCAGCGGCGGGAGCCCGATCGCGGCAACCGGAGTGGATGTGTTCGCCGTCGTGCCGTTCCCCAACTGGCCCCTGTTGTTCAACCCCCAGCACCAGATCCGACCGGAGCTGCCGAGGGCGCAGCTGTGGTTCTGACCTGCCGCTACGTCGACGAGGGACTCCGGGGCCGCCACCGGAACCGGTACATCTGATGGATTCGTCGTGCCGTCGCCCAGCTGCCCCCGGTGATTCCGGCCCCAACACCAGCCGCCGCCGGAGCCGTCGACGGCGCACGCGTGGGAGCCTCCGACCGCGATCGAACCGACCCCGGTCAAGCCGGCGACTCGCACCGGGGTCGTCGAGTCGGCCGTCGTCCCGTCCCCGAGCTGACCGTAGAGATTGCCTCCCCAGCACCACGCCCGGCCTTGCTCGGTCACGGCGCAGGTCGAACTGCTGCCGCCGTCCACTGTGACGACCTGCTCCCAGACCAGTGCGTCCAGCCGGCTCGAACCGTTCTCCGTCGTGGCGACGAATGCTGCCGATGCATCCGGCGAGACGAGCCCCGCTGCGGCCACGACGACGGCCACGAACGCCATTCCACGGGGATGCCACCCCCGCTTCTCCCCGAGGGCATCCCTCCCGAAGACGATCACTGCAGCCGCTGCCGTGGATGCTGCGAAGAAGACGGTGAGCGGCCACATGCCCCGGTGCAGCCACAGCACGGGATATCCGGCCATCGGCACCAGCCAGCGCCCAACCCCCACCACCTCGTCCTGGGCCACCGGCGACGAGTCCGCAGCGCGGTTGGCGTCGCCTCGCGTCACGTACGCCCCGTCGGATTCGTATCCGACGACCCGATGCGTGACGAAACCGGCGGGCTGCTCGAACACGATGATGTCACTCGTGGCGGCGACGCCACCGTCGTCGTACAGCATCAAGTCTCCGGACCGTACGAGCGGCACCATCGAGTCGCCGGATACGACCCGCGGTGTCAACCCGAAGAGAAGGGCGGGCACCACTGTCGCCAGAACGAGCGCAGCCACCGCGTACACGTACACGGCGGCTGCCACGAAGCCGGCGTCGATCCAGAGCGGCGACGGCCGCCGGGCCGGATACATCAGATCAGCTGTTCTGCGCTTCCCAGGTGAAGCCGGCGGAGGCATCCAGCCCCTGAGCCGCCGGATCGTCCTGGAGCGTGACGACGAATCGGTAGCTCACGACATCGTCGGGTCCGCCGCCGACCGGGGCCCAGGTGCCGGCACCGGAGGCGAAGTCGCTGTGGGTGGCCGAGAACCCGGACAGGGTTCCGCTGTACACGGCCTCGTTCGCCGAGAAGGTGCTGCAATCGCCGAACGATCCGCCGGTGCCGCGGTCCACCGTCAGATCGAGGTAGTCGGCCAGACCGGTGCCTCCGGTCGCCCCGAAGAGCCTCACGTTGGCATCGAGCGTTCCGCTGAACGTCACCTCGATACAGCTCGTGACGGTGTCGTTCGGCGCCAGATTCGATACGTCGAACATGGCGGCGGTCGAATCGTCATCGGAGAGTGACACCGTTCCGGCCGAGAAGCCGTTGCCGGTGTTGTCGGTAGGTGCCGAGAAGGCCGCTGTCGACGCTCTGATCGCCATGAAGGACACGAGCGTCAGCGCCAGGGTGGCCGCAAAGACATGGAGCCACGGTTTGGGAAGATGGGTACGTTGCATCGGGCGTCTCCGTCCGGTACCCCTCAACGCCGATCCTCCTCGATCCCTTCGTGGTTCGGCTCTCCGGAGCGCCGGTTGACCAGAAATCTGTCTAGTCCACTGACCATTCCGCCGGCGCACACCCGGACTAGTCACTCCATCCCCGTTGGGGATTCGGCCACCCGGACGCACCGGCGTCTGACTAGCTTCCATAACCTGGAACGGATGCAGGCATGAACGCCACCCGGTAGCTTCGGTAGTCCGCAACTCCGGAGGTACGCGTGCCCCCCAATGCCGCAATGCCGTACCGCAAGAAGTTCGCCGAGATCGATGGCAGGCGTGTCGCCTATATCGATGTCGGGACCGGCGATCCGATCGTGTTTCTGCACGGCAACCCGACGTCGTCGTACCTGTGGCGCAACATCATTCCGAGCGTTGAGGATCTCGGCCGCTGCATCGCCCCCGACCTCATCGGGATGGGCGACTCGGACAAGCTCCCCGAATCGGGGCCGGACCGGTACCGGTTCGTCGAACACCGGCACTATCTCGACGGACTCCTCGACGATCTCGGTGTCGATGACGCCGTCACGTTCGTCATCCACGACTGGGGATCGGCGCTCGGGTTCGACTGGGGGTACCGCCACCAGCAGGCCGTCAAGGGTTACGCCTACATGGAGGCTCTGGTGGGCCCGGTGACATGGGACGACTGACCGGAGAGCGCACGGCGAGTGTTCCAGGGGTTTCGTTCCCCGGCAGGAGAGGAGATGGTCCTCGAGAAGAACATCTTCGTGGAGAGAGTGCTTCCGGGCTCGACGTTGCACGGAATCACCGACGAAGCGATGGAGGAGTATCGCCGCCCGTTCCGCGAGCCCGGCGAATCGCGGCGGCCGACCCTGACGTGGCCCCGGGAGATCCCGATCGACGGTGAGCCTGCCGAAACCCACGGGATCGTGTCGGCGTACGGCGCCTGGATTGCAGAAAGCGACGTCCCCAAGCTGCTAGTCGTCGCCGAGCCCGGCGCCATCCTCACGGGGCGCCAGTTGGAACTGGCCCGGTCGTGGCCGAACCAGACCGAAGTGACCGTCGCGGGCAACCACTTCCTGCAGGAGGACTCGCCCCACGAGATCGGGGCAGCCCTGCGGGAGTGGTATCGGAGCCTGTAGCGAACAGCCGATAGCTGCCGTGTTACGGCGCCAGGCGGTCGATCAGCCAG
>JBFIQU010000035.1:0-12790 GCA_041609395.1 Acidimicrobiia bacterium
CGATCGGTCGCACCGCGTGAACCCTGGCAACCTGTTGGCGTTACCCCTGCCCCCGACGCCTCACCGAGCGGCCCGCCACGGCGGTACGGTCCGCCTCCCACCCCTCCGCAGCGGACGCGGCCGAGCGCGTGGTTCACGTGGGTTCTACCGCTCGTCGTCGGCTTCCTCGGCGCCCTGGTCGGGGCCGGGCTGTTTGCCATCCTCGACGACGACACGACCACGGTGGTGGCTGCACCCGGAACAACGGTCGTCGAACGTGTCATCACCGAGATCGTCGACACCAGCGGCGATTCGGGTGCGGTGGCGGCGGCGGTGGGACGGAGGGTGATTCCGTCGATCGTGACCGTCGAGATTTCGCTGTTCGACGCAAGTGCGGACTTCACGGCAGACGGCAGCGGTTCCGGGGTCGTTCTCAGCACCGACGGCTACATCGCCACCAACCACCATGTGGTGGAGGATGCGGAGGCAGTTCGAGTCATCTTTGCGGACGGGCGCATCTATCGCGCCGAGATCGTAGGGAGCGACGCACGAACCGACCTGGCGGTATTGCTCATCCAGAGCGATCCACTCACGGCGATCGAACGCGGCAGCTCTATGGAGCTGACCATCGGCGACACCGCGGTTGCCGTCGGCAGCCCCCTCGGCCTCGACGGCGGACCTTCCCTCACCGTCGGCGTGATATCGGCATTTGGTCGGGAGGTCCGGACCGGGCCCAACGCCGAGGACCGGCTGTTCGGCATGCTGCAGACCGACGCGCCGATCACTCGGGGGTCCAGCGGCGGCGCTCTCGTCGACGCGCAGGGCCGGCTCATCGGCATCACGACCGCCATCGCCGTGTCCGACGTCGGTGCCGAAGGTGTCGGTTTCGCGATCCCCGTCGAGCTCGTGGAGAAGATCACCGACGAGCTCGTCGAGTTCGGTGAGGCCCGGCATCCCTTCCTCGGGATTTCCGGGGATGACGCCTTCGAAACCGCCACCGACGGGGCCCTCGTCCCGATCGGTGTCGAAGTCCTGTCCGTCGTGAACGACACCGCTGCGGAGCAAGCCGGAATCGCAACCGGCGACATCATCACGAGCATCAACGGCAGTCCGGTGCGGACGATGAACGGACTCATCGTGGCCCTGCGCGACTACCGGGTAGGCGAGTCGGTGGACATCGCCGTCGTTCGCAACGGCAACCGGCAATCGATCACGCTCGTCCTGGGAGCAAGGCCTCCGGGACAATGAGCGACAACATCTTCGACCGGCTGTTGGAGTTGCTCCAGTCTCCGGGTCCGGTGAACTGGAGGCTGGCAGACGAAGCTGCGGCCAGCATCGCCGGCGGCGGCGACCCGATCGACGACGGTACCCGCGACGAGTACATCGAACTCACCAGGGTGGCTCAGCTCCACGTCGCCAGGGCATCCAGCCTCGACATCGAGCCTGCCGCCACCCCGGTGCGCCCGGTGAGTCGTGCCGAATGGGCCAAGGCCAACTTGAAGAGCTTCCGGTACCTCGTCGAACCGCTGGCGGACAAGATCGGTGACGCTTCCCCGGCCGGCCCCATGGAGGCGATGTTGGCTCCACTCGGACCGGCGTTGCTCGGAATCCAGATGGGAACGATGGTCGGGTGGCTCAGCCACAAGGTGCTCGGCCAGTTCGACGTCGGTCTCCCGGCGGGCGAGACCGGCGCCGTGTATTTCGTAGTCCCCAATATCGACGGGTTCGCCCGGGATCACGGGGTCGATGCGTCGCAGGCGCGACTGTGGGTCGCGCTGCACGAGGTCACCCACCAGGCGGAGTTCAGCGTGCCGTGGGTCATGCCGCACTTCCGCGCGCTCATCGCCAGGTACTTCGACGACATGGAGTTCGATCCGTCGAGCATCGCCGAGCGGCTCGAGAACATCACCAGTCCCGAGGACTTCGAGCGAGTGTTCCGCGAGTCCGGGGGCCTGCCGGGACTCATGGCCGGACCCCGCCAGCAGGAGATCCTCGCCGAGATCCAGGCGTTCATGGCCGTCATGGAGGGCTACGGGGACCATCTCATGGACCGGGCAGCGCCCGGGCTGCTTCCGGACGCCCCCCGGCTCCGGGAAGCCATCGTTCGCCGGCGAGCCGAGGAGTCGCAGGGGGAACGGATTTTGCACCAGATGCTGGGCCTGGAGCTGAAGCGGCAGCAGTATCAGCTCGGTGCAGCCTTCTGTGCCGACATCGAGCGGCGCTGGGGGCCCGATGCCCTGGCGAAGTTGTGGGAATCGGGGAACAATCTCCCGACATTGGCGGAGCTGGAAGATTCGGTGGGATGGGCAGCCCGGGTGTTGTTGGAGTCGTAGCTATTCGCAGGTAGCTGGTGGCGGTTAGCTCTGCGGCGCCACGCCCAGCTCGTCGAGCAACCCTCTGACCCGGGCCTCGATGTCATCGCGGACCCTGCGTACCGTGTCGAGGTCCTTGCCGTGCGGATCCTCCAGTTGCCAATCGAGATACCGCACCCCTGGATAGAGCGGGCATTCGTCGCCGCACCCCATCGTGACCACCACGTCGGCGGAGCGGACCACGTCGTCCGTCCAGCGTTGGGGCCGGGCGCCGGCGATGTCGATGCCACGCTCGGCCATGGCCGACACCGCGGCCGGGTTCACCGCGGTCCCCGGGTTGGATCCACCCGAGAACACCTCGACTCCGGCTCCCCCCAGGTGCCGGGCCCACCCGGCCGCCATTTGCGACCGTCCGGCGTTGTGGACGCAGAGAAAGACGACGCTCGGCACCCGCATCAGTCTGCGGCCCGATGATCGCCCGGGAACGATCCGGTGACGATGTACGTGACGTGCTGGGCGACGTTCACGGCGTGATCGGCGATCCGCTCGAGATAGCGGCCGATGCGGGACAGTTGGATCGCTCCCTGGAGGCCGACCTTGTCACTCGACCGCGCGATCTCCTCGTAGAAGTCGGCCACGGTGTCGTCGACCACGTCGTCCTCCCGATCAAGTCGCTCCCCGGCCGAAGGATCCATGTCGGCACGTGCATCGATTCCCTTCGCGAACAGATCGCGCTGTGCCGGCATGGTGGCCATGACCGTCCTCGTTCCACTCGCAGAAGACTTCGTTCCTGGAGCGTCGATGATGGACCGCAGCGGGGACGAATCCAACTCGGATGCCTCATGCGCTTCTGCTCCCGGACCCGTCACAGCAACCCACTACTCTCCCGCGCATGGACACGCTCACGATCGGCCTGATCGTTGCCGCAAGCGTCCTCGCCGCCGGCGCCTTGCTCCTCTGGTTCAACCGCCGCGCCGTCAACCGCAGCATCGACGCCGCCCTCGAGCGCATCGGAATCGACCGCGCCCGCCGCACCAGTCGGACCGACGCACTGGGCGCCGGCGTCGACCGGGTCGAGCGCTACATCTCGCAGGCCGAGAAGGATCATTCCCAGCTGGTCAATGCCCTCCACGCCGCCGACGTCGGAATCATGATCACGAACGACGCCGGGGTCGTGACGTATGTCAATGCGGTGGCCGAACGCTACGTGGGGGCGCGCCACGGCGAGGCAGTTGCCGAAGTGCGATTGCGGGAGGTCCTCGACGACGTCATTGCCACTCGCCGCCCCGCCTCACAGGAGCTGGACCTGTTGACGCCGGCGCGGCGGATCCTGCGGCTGCGAGCGCACCCGATCGAGCATGGTGTCGAGTCACTCGGCGCAGTGCTGTACATCGAGGATCTCACGGAACGCCACCGCGTCGACACGATTCGCCGTGACTTCGTCGCCAACGTCGGTCATGAGCTGAAGACCCCGCTCGGCGCGCTGTCGATCCTGTCCGAGACGCTGCGGGACACCGATGACACTGCGGTGCGCGACAAGCTCGCGGAACGGCTCGCCGGGGAGTCACAGCGCATGGCCAAGCTCGTCGAAGATCTCCTCGATCTGTCTCACGTCGAGTCGCAGGGAGCTCCGGCCACACCCGTCGCTGTTGCCGACGTCGTCGGCGAAGCCGTCCGCCGCCTCAAGGTGTCCGCAGACGAAGCTGGAATCGACCTCCATATCGAGTCGAACGGCGACGACGCAATGGTCCTCGGCGACAAGCGCCAGCTCGTGTCGGCCGTCTCGAACCTGATCGACAACGCCGTGAAGTTTTCGTTTCGCGAGGACAGCGAGCGGAGCCCGGTGTTTGTCGGCGCGTCGGTCGACGGCGACTGGGTCAATGTGTCGGTGCGGGACGAGGGCATCGGGATCGCCGAGCCGCACCTCGATCGGATCTTCGAACGTTTCTACCGGGTGGATCGAGCGCGCAGTCGTGCCACCGGCGGCACCGGGCTGGGGCTGTCGATCGTCAGGCACGTGGCTCTGAACCACCGCGGTGAAATCGGCGTCTCGTCGGAGGAAGGCAGGGGCAGTACGTTCACCCTTCGACTGCCGCGGTGGAAAGAATGACCCCGCTTCGCGTGCTCGTCATCGAGGATGAACCCGCGTACGTCGACGCGCTCGAGGAAGCCGGCAGCTGATCAGCGGTCCAGGCTCGCAAGTGCCTCGGTGTACAGCTCGAACTCGCGTGCAACTCCGAGCGAGTCGGTGGCGACTGCCGTGTGGATGACGCCCTCGGCATCGAGCACGTAGGTCACGCGATTGGCCGCCCCGACGTTCTCGTTGAATGCAGCGAAGGAGCGAGTAACGTCACCGTGCGGCCAGAAGTCGGACAGGATCGGGAACCCAAAACCGTTCTCCTCGGCCCATTTCCGGTTGGCCGGCAAGGTGTCACAGGAGATGACCACGACCTTGGCGTCGAGCTCCTCGAGCCGTCCGATGTTGTCGCGGATCATGCAGAGTTCGCCCTCGCAGGTGCCTGTAAAGGGAAACGGGATGAACACGACGAGCGCCTTCGACCCCTTGAGATCGCCGAGCGAGACCGGGTTGCGGTTCTGGTCCGGCAGCGAGAAATCGGGCGCCTTGGTTCCTACGTCGAGCATATGGCGGTGATCTCCTGGTGTGGGTCAGGAGAGGGTAGCCACGAGCTAGGAGCTACTGGCTACTGGCTACCGGGCGCGAGCCGCGAGCCGCGAGGCGCGGCAGCCGCTTTCTGGGCCGCCCCACCGCGCGAAGAGCCAGGCCGACGCGTGAGCCAGAAAGCCATGTGAGAAGCCGGCTCAGCCGAACAACCCTCGCCAGATGCGCTTGAAGACGTTGGGTCGACCGGGGTGCGGAAGATCGGGCAGCACCTCGTCGAGATGGTCGGGGGGAAGATCCCCGACGAGCAGGTACGAGTTGTCCGGCGCCCTCCAGAAGATCCATACGCCACCAGGATCGATCACCCGACGGTACCGGCGGTCGTCGATCTCAACCTCGGCACCGTCCTCGAGCGGCCCGGCCTTCGCTCGCGAATCCAACTCGAAGACGGAGAACGAAAACAGGCCATCGGTGTAGAACGCGTGAAGCGAGAGATCGGGCCCCTGGTAGGTGTCGGCCCGCCAGTAGCCCCCGGCGGACTCGGGCAGCCGGAACATCGGTGCCGGCATGAGCATCGTGTACTCGTCGAGATTGCCGGTATCACCCATCCGCGAGGTGACGACCTCGGCGCTGAACCCGGTGACCATCGCGATGCGAAAGAGCGCACCCGATCCGTCGTAGACCTCGGACAGCATCGGTGCCCCGGTCTCATTGTCGAAGGCCATTCGCGTCCGCAGGAGTCCGTCCTCGAAGATGGTGACGAGCGAAGCCGGGCGCCCGAGACGTATCGTGCGGTCAACCGATCCCAGCGAGTAGCGATCGGACAGACGCCAGGCCGACCAGTCGGCAACTCGCAGGTGCCCCTCGCCCCCGCCGTCGGCGGAACTGACACGCCCCTCGCCCATCATCGCCATCCCACTATCGGCTTCGAGCATGGTGAACCCGCCGGACTGCGTGACTTCGTAGAAGCCGGCGGCCGTCTCGCCGTCAGTAAAGGTCACGACCACCTGCTGACCGCTGAACTCGGCTGCGGCGGCGCCGCGTAGGAAGTCCTCCAACTCGCCCGCCACGGCAACCCCGCCCAACAGCATCGACCAGGCGAGTACCAGCGCAGTGACGATCCGGCGCCGCTTCACGGTTGATTCACCACAGAGACCAGACGCACCGAGGTGAGTCCGGGGTCGACGCTGACGCGAGCCGCGTGCTGGTCGATGACCGAGCCGAGGTCGACGGCAGGCGTGGCGGGATCACTCCCGAACGCCGCCAGTCCGACGGCAACGGCGACAACGGCCGCGGCGGCCGCGGCCCCGGCACGTGCCCACGTCAACCCGACCGCAGGCCGCGGCGCGACCGGCACCTCGAAGGCGGAAAGCTCGAGCGGAGGATCGAGCATGGGGAGGGATCGCACGGCGGAGCGGGCGGCGTCGAGATCGGCGAGTTCGGCGCGGCATTCGGCGCATTCGGCGAGGTGGGACATGACCTGACGCCGTTCGCCGGCCACGAGCTCTCCGTCGAGAAAGGCGGACAGCAATTCGCCAGGGTGGCTCATCCCAGCATCTCCTTGAGGAGCTTACGGCCGCGGTGAATACGGCTGCGTACGGTCCCGACGGGAATGTCGACCGCTTCTGCGATCTCGTCGTATGTCAGGCCGACGACGTCGCACAACACGACGGCCTCCCGAAAGTCGTACGGAAGCTTGAGCAATGCGGCCTGGACATCCTCCCCGAGACGAACCGACGCGAGGACTTCGTCGGGCGATGGAGCGATGGCGTGACCGAGCCGGTCGTCGTCGGGCAGCGGGCTGGTGGCGCGCCGCTTGCGGTATCGCACCTGATCGAGGAATGCATTGCGCGTGATCCGCCACAACCAGCCTTCGAAGGATCCCGGGCGGTACGACGTGAGTCCACGCTGCACTCGAATGAGAACTTCCTGCGCCAGGTCGGCGGCGTCGTCCGGATTGCCGCAGAGCCGATATGCGAAGTTGTAGATCCTTCGACCATGACGACGCGCGACCTCCTCCCAGGTGGGTATCTCGTCAGCCATGCGCCATCACAGACAACGGCCTCGACGGGAGGATGGTTCCCGTCAGGACGTCTTGGTGGGCTCGTCCTCGGGATCTTCGGCTGATCCTTCTTCGATGCCCTTGCGGAACTCCTTTGCGGAAGCCCCGATGGAGCGTGCCAGCTCGGGAAGCTTCTTCGCGCCGAACAGGAGCACCAGTACAACGACGATGATGATGATCTCGCCGGGTCCGATACGGCTGAACATGAGTGGACTCCTTCCGGGTTCGAGTCTACCGGTGCGGGGGGAAGGCTCCCGCTCCTCAGCCGACGGCGATACCGTCGACGAACTGCTGGAGACGCTCCCGGCTGAGAAACCGGATCCGCGGCTCTCGTTTCTCTCGCTCGTAGATCTGAAATGGAGCGTACTTCTCCGTTGCCAACAGCCCGTGCTGGGCGCCGGATCCGGCGAAGGCGAACACGAACCGATCGATGTCGTCTTCGTCGAGTTCGGGATAGTCGCCGCGCTTGTGGTCGACCGTCTGCACGAACGTTGTCTCGCCGGCGCGCGTCGCCAGGAACACATCAGACGCAGCTCCCTGACGAACCGCATAGCCGGCCAGACGCAGCACGCCTACGACCAGATCGCCCGCCGACATCTCTGCGGGATCGAGTCCCTGGGCACGCAACCCGGCTTCGACATTGGCAGCAAGGCGGATTTCCTCTGCCAGCGGACGCAGCGACTCACCGCGTTTCACATCCGCAAGATCGGGGGCGTGCGTCGGGAGACCGGCGTCGATTTGAGCCACGGGGTCGAAACCACCCCGGGTCGCGTGCTTGTGGAACTCGGGGACGACCGGGGGCGGGAGCTCGCCGGGTTCTTCGAGCTTCAGGGAGCCGACCTCGACGGACTCGCCGTCCCGCTTCGCCATGACGACGACCCGCGTGACCTGCGAAATGGGGAGGTCGTGGCGCTTCTCCCGGACGACCTCGACACCTTCATGGACCAGAATGTCGCGGAGCACCTGGTCGACATCGCCCGCGGGCAGCGGTACATCGAACAAGACGAGTGCATGCTCGCCGCGAACGTGGAATTCGGCCACCTTGGGACGGAGGCGGGTCACACCGGGTGTCTCCGCCTTCGTGTCACCGGCCGAAGGACCGCTCGACCGTCTCCTCATCGCAAGGGCCGCAATGACCACGGCGGCTACCACGACGACTACGGCGATGATGAGCTGATCCACAGGATCTCCCTCTGAGACGACGTCCAGCCGATTCTACGCCGAGCGACCAGAGACCCGACCCGGTGAGTTACGAAACCTGGCGGCGGCGGGCTGCGATCTGGCGCTGGCGCCGTATCTTGCGACGCTCCCGCTCGGAAAGCCCGCCCCAGATGCCGAACTTCTCGCTGTTCACGATCGCGAATTCGAGACACTCGGCACGAACGACGCACTCCCGGCATATGCCTTTGGCAGTACGAGTCGAGGCCCCGCGCTCAGGGAAGAACAAATCTGCGTCGGCCCCACGGCAATTCGCCCTGTCCTGCCACGACATGTCCAAGATGTCGTCGACGTCGAGGGCTGCGATCAACTTCTCGAGCACGAGGTCCTCCTCTGACACTCGTGTAATTACATCGTTGTGATTATTGGCAAGGGTCCGCGCGGGTGTCAAGAGCGCGAAAGCCGGCTACCAGCTACCGGCCGCCTGCTGCGGTCAAGAAGCCGGCCGACCGCAAGCGCTAAGGGCGGGGGGTTTGGCGTCGGAGTCGGGGTTGGGGTTTCCCTCATGTTCCGCTCTAGATTGGAGCCATCGAGCTCGGAGGATCGGTGACGACAACGGCCAAACCGGCAGCGGGGCAGAAGCCGAAGCGGCGCCTCCCGTTCCCCATCGAGTTCTACCGGTCGGACATCGGCAAGAAATGGGTGATGGCCGTGACCGGAATCGTCCTTCTCGGCTACGTCCTCGTCCACATGATCGGCAACCTCCACCTCTACGAGGGACCCGCTCAGATCAACGAGTACGGCGAAGCTCTGCGCGATCTCGGCGGCCACCTCGCTCCCCGCACGTTCGTGCTCTGGGTGCTCCGCCTCGGGCTGATCGCAGCCTTCGGCCTCCACATACACGCGGCGTACGCCGTATCTCGCAAGAGCCTCGCGTCGAGCGGTCCGTCCTATCGCGCTCGCGACTACGTGATCGCCAACTACGCGTCACGAACCATGCGCTGGACGGGCATCATCATCACGCTCTTCCTCGTCTGGCATCTCGCCGACCTCACCTGGGGCGTCGAACCGGCCGCCAGCGGCGAGTTCTTCCGGGGCGACGTGTACGGCAACGTGGTGGCCAGCTTCGAGCGGTGGCCGGTAGCCATCCTCTACATCGTGGCCAACCTGGCGCTCGGGCTGCACATCTATCACGGCGCCTGGTCGCTCTTCCAGACCCTCGGGGTCAACAACCCGCGTTTCAACTCGTGGCGCCGCAACTTCGCCGCCGGGTTCGCAGCGGTCATCGTCATCGGCAATGTCAGCTTTCCGGTCATGGTCCTGACCGGGGTGGTGAGCTGAGGAGCACTATGCAACTCGAGTCAAAGGTCCCTGCCGGCAGCATCGAAGAGAAGTGGGACAACCACCGCTTCGACGTGCGGCTCGTGAACCCCGCCAACAAACGCAAATACGAGATCATCGTCGTCGGGACCGGGCTGGCCGGCGCCTCGGCGGCGGCGACCCTCGCCCAGCTCGGGTACAACGTCAACGTCTTCACGTACCACGACTCGGCGCGGCGCGCCCATTCGATCGCGGCCCAGGGCGGAATCAACGCAGCCAAGAACTACCAGAACGACGGCGACAGCATCTACCGCCTGTTCTACGACACGGTGAAGGGCGGCGACTACCGCTCGCGTGAAGCGAACGTCTACCGCCTCGCCCAGGTCAGCGTCGAGATCATCGACCAGGCGACGGCCCAGGGCGTACCGTTTGCCAGGGAGTACGGCGGCCTGCTCGACAACCGGTCCTTCGGCGGCGCTCAGGTCTCGAGGACGTTCTACGCCCGTGGACAGACCGGCCAGCAACTGCTTCTCGGTGCCTACCAGGCGCTCGAACAGCAGGTGCACCGCGGACCGGTGCAGCTGCACACCCGGGCCGAGATGCTCGACCTCGTCGTCCACGACGGCCGCGCCGTCGGCATCATCGCCCGTGACCTCGTCACCGGAGAGATCACCCGCCATTCGGCGCATGCCGTCGTGCTCGCCACCGGCGGATACAGCAACGTCTTCTTCCTCTCGACGAACGCCAAGGCGTCGAACGCCAGCGCCATCTGGCGCGCCCACCGGCGGGGGGCGCTGTTCGCCAACCCCTGCTTCACGCAGATCCATCCGACCTGCATCCCACCGTCCGACGAGTTCCAGTCCAAGCTGACGCTCATGTCGGAGTCGTTGCGCAACGACGGCCGCATCTGGGTCCCGCAAGAGGCCGGTGAACGGCGGCCGGCCAACGACATACCTGCCGCCGAGCGCGACTACTTCCTGGAGCGGCGCTACCCGGCCTTCGGCAACCTCGTGCCCCGCGACGTGGCCTCACGCACCGCCAAGAAGGTCGTCGATCAGAACCGCGGCGTGGGACCGCTCGAAAACGGGGTATACCTCGACTTCCACGACGCCATCGCCCGGCTGGGACGCGACACGATCGAGGCCCGCTACGGCAATCTCTTCGAGATCTACGAGCGCATCACCGACGAAGACCCGTACCGCGTGCCCATGCGCATCTACCCGGCGCCGCACTACACGATGGGCGGGCTGTGGGTCGACTACAACCTCGAGTCGACGATCCCCGGCCTGTACGTCATCGGCGAAGCGAACTTCTCCGACCACGGGGCCAACCGCCTGGGCGCCAGCGCGCTCATGCAAGGTCTCGCCGACGGCTATTTCGTCCTCCCGTACACGATCGGTGATTACCTCGCCGACTATCTGAGTACCGACCCGGTCGGAACCGACGAGCCGGCGTTCGCCGACACCGAAGCCGAGGTCCGCACCCAGATCGATCGCCTCCTCTCGGTCAAGGGCACCCGCACCGTCGACTGGTTCCATCGGGAGCTGGGCAAGCTCGTGTGGGACTTCTGCGGCATGGAACGCAGCGCGGAGGGGCTCGAACAGGCGATGAGCGAGATCCCGAGCCTCAAGGAAGAGTTCTGGAAAGACGTTCGAATCCTCGGCTCGAACGAGTCCCTCAACCAGTCGCTCGAGAAGGCGGGTCGTGTCGCCGACTACTTCGACCTCGCCGAACTGATGTGTCGCGATGCTCTGCACCGCGACGAGTCGTGCGGCGCCCACTTCCGGGTCGAGTATCAGTCCGGGGAAGGAGAAGCGATGCGGCGGGACGACGACTACTCGTACGTCGCCGCCTGGGAGTACACCGGCGACGCCGCGGATCCCCGGCTCCACCGTGAGGAGCTGGATTTCGAATACGTGCAGCTGGCTCAGAGGAGTTACAAGTGAGAATCACCCTCGAGGTGTGGCGACAGGACAACTCGGCAGCGCCCGGGGCGTTCAAGACGTACGACGTGCCCGATATCACGCCGGACATGTCGTTCCTCGAGATGCTCGACATCGTCAACGACCGGCTCGTCGAGTCCGGCGAAGAACCCATCGCCTTCGAACACGACTGCCGTGAGGGTATTTGCGGTTCCTGCGGTCTGATGATCAACGGGCAAGCACACGGGCCCCAGCTGGGCACGGCGACCTGCCAGCTCCATATGCGGAAATTCCGCGACGGCGACCACATCGTCGTCGAGCCGTGGCGAGCGCGGGCGTTTCCGGTGCTGCGAGACCTCGTCGTCGACCGCAGCCCCCTCGACCGCATCATCGAGGCCGGCGGCTACATCACCGTGCCCACCGGATCGGCCCCGGATGCGAACCTCATCCCGGTGCCACGGGACGTTGCCGAGACGGCAATGGACGCCGCGGCCTGCATCGGCTGCGGCGCCTGCATCGCGGCCTGCCCCAACTCGGCGGCGCAGCTCTTCACCGCCGCCAAACTCGCTCACCTCAACCTTCTCCCCCAGGGACAGCCGGAGCGCTGGGACCGCACCGTCGCCATGGTCGAAGAGATGGAGCAGTGGTTCGGGGCGTGCACCAACCACGGCGAATGCGAAGCCGCCTGCCCCAAGAGCATCTCGATCGACTTCATCGCCATGATGAACGCCGACTACGTCAAGGCACTGCGGTACAACCGGCGCAAAGCCGGCCAGCACGCGTAAGGCTCATGCGACAACCACCTCGCGTCATGCCTGCGCTCGTCACCCCGTTCGACGAGTCGGGCGAGATCCTGCCCGACGCCCATCGCCACAACCTCTCGTTCCTCCGCGACCGGGGTATCCGCGGGTTTCTCATCGGCGGCTCGACGGGAGAGGGGCCGTACCTCGAGCCGGACGAGCGGCGGAAGCTCGTGACCATCGCCCGGGAGACCATCGCCGACGCGTTCATCCTGTGCGGTGTCGCCGCCGAATCGGAACGGCAGGCTGCCACGCAGATCGAGGAGGCGACGCTGGGCGGCGCCGACGCCGTCCTCGTTTTGACCCCGACCTCGCTGGCCCGGGGGCGGGACGGCGTGGTGGAGCGGTTCTTCCTCGACGTCGCCGGAGTATCGGAGCTGCCGGTGTTCCTCTACACCGTGCCTCGGGTCACCGGATACAACCTCCCCGTCGACGCCGTCGTCACGCTGGCCACGACTCCCGGCATCGTCGGGATAAAGGACTCCAGCGGGGACCCGCTTCGCATCGCCCAGATGGCCGGAGCCGTCAGCGACGACTTCGCCATCTTCGCCGGGGCCTCTGCCGCGCTGGCACTCAGCGTTGTTGCCGGAGCGCATGGCGGGATCACCGCCAGCACC
>JBFIQU010000036.1:0-12684 GCA_041609395.1 Acidimicrobiia bacterium
ACGTGGACGGTGATTGGGACGCCGTACGCGGCCTGCTCGGGGGCAAGGGCGCCAACCTGGCCGACATGGTCAGGCTCGGCGTTCCGGTGCCGCCCGGGTTCACCGTCACCACCGAGGCGTGTCTGGCCTACCTCAACGCCGACGAGGAGTTTCCCGAGGGTGCCTGGAAGCAGATCGAGGCTGCGCTGGCCTCGATCGAGTCCGACACCGGAAAGCGTTTCGGCGACCCCGCCAACCCGTTGCTGGTCTCGGTGCGGTCCGGTGCCAAGTTCTCGATGCCGGGAATGATGGACACTGTGCTCAACCTCGGCCTCAACGACGAAGTGGCCGAGGGCATGGTGGCCCTGACCGGTGACGAGCACTTCGTCTACGACTCCTACCGGCGCCTCATCCAGATGTTCGGCTCGGTGGTCCTCGGTCTGCGCGACGAACTCTTCGAGCACGTCCTGGAGCGGGCCCGCAACCGGCGCGGCGTCGAGTCCGATACCGACCTGACCGTGGCGGATCTGCGCGCCATCGTCGACGAGTTCAAGGGGATCGCGGTCCGCTTCCCATCCGAACCGATGGAGCAGCTCCGGCTCGCTACCGAAGCCGTCTTCAAGTCGTGGAACGGCAAGCGGGCCATCGACTACCGCAACGCCGCCGGCATCGATCACGGGCTGGGCACCGCCGTCAACATCCAGACGATGGTGTTCGGGAACATGGGCGCCGATTCGGCGACCGGCGTCGCCATGACGCGCAACGCCACGACCGGCGAGAACGACATCGAGGGCGACTTTCTCGTCAACGCCCAGGGCGAGGACGTCGTCGCCGGCAACCGGCCGACGAAGCGGATGGCCGACATGGCGATCGAGATGTCCGAGCTCTATCAGGAATTCGCTTCGACCGCCCGGACCCTCGAGCACCACTACCGCGAGATGCAGGACATGGAGTTCACCGTCGAGCGCGGCAAGCTGTGGATTCTGCAGACCCGTGACGGCAAGCGGACCGCGCAGGCTGCGGTCCGGATCGCGGTTGAACTCGCCGAGGAAGGCCTCATCAGCCGGACCGAAGCCGTCATGCGCGTCAACCCCGATCAGGTCGATTTCTTCCTTCATCCGCAGTTCAGCGCTGCGGCCAAGAAGGCCGCCGATATTCTCGCCTCCGGGCTCAACGTGTCCCCGGGTGCTGCCGTCGGCGTGGTCGCCTTCGATGCCGATCTTGCTCAGGAATGGGCCAAGGAGGGCCGGGACGTGATCATGGTGAGGCCCGAGACCAGGCCGGACGACGTCCATGGGATGCTCGCCGCCAACGGGATCCTCACGAGCCGCGGCGGGAGAACCAGCCATGCCGCGCTGGTCGCGCGCCAGTTCGGCAAGCCGGCCGTGGTCGGAGTTTCCGAGCTTCAGATCGACTTGATAGGGCGCTCCATGCAGGTCGACGGCATCGAGGTGGAGGAAGGCGACTGGATCTCGCTCGACGGAACCACCGGTGACGTCTACCTCGGGCAGCTCGACACGATCGTGCCCGACATCGAGGACCGCTGGCTCATGACGCTGCTGGAGTGGGCCGACGAACTGCGTGACCTGGAGGTGCGGGCCAACGCCGACTACCCGGCCGATGCGGAACGGGCCCGTGCTTACGGTGCCCAGGGCATCGGGCTCGCCCGGACCGAGCACATGTTCTTCGAGAGCGACCGGTTGCCGGTCGTCCAGAAGATGATCATGGCCGAGTCGCCGGCGGAGCGCCGCGAGGCGCTGGAAGCTCTTCTGCCGCTACAGAGGGCCGACTTCGAGGGCCTGTTCCGCGCCATGCACGGCCTTCCGGTCATCATTCGCCTCATCGATCCGCCCCTCCACGAGTTCCTCCCGGAGCAGCGGACACTGAGCCGTCTCCTCAGCGACCACAAAATCCGCCTCACCCACGCCCGGACGCTGGACGAGATCGACGAACTGCTCGGGCAGGTTGCCGAGGAGGAGAACATGCTCGCCCGCATCGAAGCCCTCCATGAGGCGAACCCGATGCTCGGCACTCGCGGCGTTCGGCTCGGAATCATGGTGCCGGATCTCACCCGCATGCAGGTGAGGGCGATCTTCCAGGCGGCCTGCGCGGTCGCCCGGGACGGCGTCGATGTGCATCCCGAGGTCATGATCCCGTTGACGAGCCACGTGAACGAGCTGGCCCGCCAGCGTGCCGCTCTCGAATCCGAGGCGAAGGCGGTCATGGCAGAGGAGGGCATCGAGGTCGCCTACATGTTCGGGACGATGATCGAGATTCCGCGGGCGGCGTTGACGGCCGACGAGATTGCCGGATACGCCGAGTTCTTCTCGTTCGGGACCAACGATCTCACGCAGACGACGTTCGGCATCAGCCGGGACGACGCCGAGGCCGGGTTCCTGCTCGAGTATCTCCAGGAGGGGATCCTCGAGGACAACCCGTTCGACACCCTCGATCGGAACGGCGTCGGCAAGCTCATGCGACAGGCCGTGGAAGCCGGACGTGCGGTCCGCCCCGACCTGGAAGTCGGGATCTGTGGCGAGCACGGCGGCGATCCCCGCTCGATCGATCTGTGCCACGAACTCGGGCTCGACTACGTCTCCTGCTCGCCGTTCCGGGTGCCGATCGCCCGGCTGGCCGCGGCCCAGGCGGCGGTGAATTCGCGGGGCTGAGCGCTCGGGGCTACCCAGCGGAAAGCCCGGGACCACGGTCCCGGGCTTTCGGCGTTCCGGGTCGAGACCGCCCGGCCGGATGGCTACAGCGTTCCGGCTAGTACGTAGGTACCGGCGACGGTCGTGCCCTTGCCGCTGGTCTGAACGTGTCCCGGCATCCACGACAGGTCGTACAGAATCCAGCCGAAGTCGGGCCCGCCACCTTTGCCTGCCAGCTTCAACGAGAAGTTGCGCCCGTCCGTGCAATCGAACAGCAGGTAGAGGTGGAGCTTTCCTTTGGACAGGTCTGCTCTGCTCCGCTCGGTGCCCCCGGCGCACATCGTGCCGTCGACGGCGGGACCGGTAGCCGTGAACGTGTACAGCCCGTCGTCCGCCGGGATGGTGATCGTCATCGTGAAGTTCGGATCGTCTGCCGGCTTGCCTTTGCCGTCACCCGGCTTGGCGGCGCCGGGTAGCGCGATGAGCACCAGAGCGGTCACGGTCAAGATCAGCACCAGGGTTTGCAGTATTCGCTTCGTCATGACTCACTCCTCGTTCCAGGTCCCGATCCAGATGGCGGCGTCGCTGCGGCAGGCGCCGCCGGGACCCTCGGGGTAGCAGCCGCCGCCGATGTCTTCCGTGCCCGACCACTTCACAGCCGACCCGACGCCGACCAGGCCGAACGGCGTGGAGATCACGTCGTTGGCCGTCGACCATGCCGGCGGGATCTCCGGGGAGTCGGCCGCTTCGAAGATGCCCCCGTCGAACTCGGCCGACGGATGCCAGCCGGTGCCGCCGTCGCCGGAGACCCAGAGGATCCCGTCGCCGAAGTTCGCCACCAGACGGCCGTCGGCCTCGGCCACAGTGGCGGGCCATCCGAGGATGAACGCGGAGCCGAAGTTGTCGCCGTATAGCCGCGCATCGTTCGTGAGCCAGGTCCGGCCGTCGGCCGATGTCCATGCGCCATGGCCGATTGCCACGAAGCCGGCGTCGCTCACCGTCACGCCCTGCATCGCGAAGAAATCGGTGTCGGCGTACGCACCGGGAGCGGGCGGGGCGATCGTTCCCTCGGCGAGCCGCTCCCATTCGAAGCCATCGTCCGAGACCCAGACGATGGCATCGATCGTGCCTCCCTCGCCCTGCCACCAGGCGTCGCAGCTACCGATCGTCCGATATCCGGCGGCAACGAGTCGCTCAGAGCCGGCTGCGACTCCCATGACCTGGAGTCCGACACACTCGTCGGCCCCGGCCGCGGAGAGATCTTGTGCCGTCGGCGCGAAGCTCGACTCGACCGCCGTCCAGGCGCGGCCGTCGGCCGACGTCCACACGCCGGGCACTGCACTTGGGAAGCCGGCGAGCTCGCCGTAGGCCACCAGCCCCGGTCCACCGGCGATGACGCCGTGGATTGAAGAGTTGGGCGGGAAGACGGTGTCGTTGCGCGCTGCTCGCTCCCAGGTGCGTCCGTCCGGTGACAGCCACACGGCGGCTACGGTCACCAGCTGTTCTGCCATTTCGTCGAACCCGACGGCGACGAGACCGGAGTCGGTGGCGACGACGTCCAGCATCGCTTGGTCGCCGTCGAACAACCGTTCGGCGTTTCCCGGCGGCACCTGACGCACCTCGGAGCCGCCGAACGCGGGCGAGGTGATTCGCTCCCAGGTGACGGCGTCGGCGGACACCCACACCCCGGCGTCGTTGCCGTCGTTGCTACCGCCCACCGCAACGAGCCCGGGACCTGCCTCCACGACGGTTGCGATCCAGCCGTCCTGCAGAGCCTCGGATTCCGGGACCCGCTCCCACGTCGTGCCGAGCCGGGCCGGCATGGCGGGAAGGGTGGTGGTCGTGGCTGGAGGTTCCGTCGTCGTCGCCGGGGATGTGGTCGTCGGTGAGGCTGTTGTCGGCGGCGCCACGGTCGTTGTCGGAGCGATGGTGGTCGTTGGCGTCACTGCCGTAGTCGTCGGTTGGTCGACGACGTCGTCGTCGCCGCCGCCGATCAGAGCGACGGCACCTACCACCGCGAGAACCAGGATGAGAGCGGCGGCGAACCCGAGTACGGCTCGACGTCGCGGCGGCAACGGCGGCTTGCCGGCCGCCCTGCGTTCGAGGGTCGGTGACTGCATCTCCTCGCTCCTTTCGTCGATGACGGCGAGCAAGGACTGATGCGCGTCCAGCTGTTCAGCCGTCGCCACGGGATCCGGCACCGGATTGGCCTGGGCGAGGGCCGTCAGCAGTTGCGTTCGGTCAGTCATTGGTCGCCTCCATGTCGGGGGCGAGGGCTTGGGTAGTCCATACGGTGGCGTCGCTTTTGAGTTCGCGGCGCAAGCGGCGCAGTGCCCGGTGGAGCCGCATCGTCACGGCCCGGTCCGAACATCCGAGCAGCCGTCCGATCGTTGTCTGGGGGAGTTCCTCCCAGGTTGAGAGTCGGATGACCTCTTGGTCCTGGGGCCGGAGCCGGCCGAGTGCCTCGAGAACGTGTTCATCCCGCTCGCGCCGCACGACCACCGCTTCCGGTGGCTCGAGGCGGGTGGGCCGCTCTTGCTGAAGCCGGCCGATCAGTCTTGTCAGGCGAAAGGTGCCTCGCCGCTGGTTGGCCAGCACGTTCCGTGCCGTTCCGTACAACCAGGGCAGGGCTCCGTCGCCGGAGGGAACGTCATCGAGGCGACGCCAGGCGATGAGAAAGACTTCGGCGGTAGCGTCTTTCGCATCCTCGAGCCGGGCACGACGCAGGCAGTAGGCGAGAATCGCTGCGTGGTGCTCGTCGTAGATGCGCCGGAATTCGGCGTCGGCACTCGGCTTCGGCATCGCCCTCACCAGGCTCGTCAATCACCAATATGTCCGGGCGGCCGGGGATGCAACAGGGGAATAAGACGGTTGCGTCGTTCGTGAGGCGGACACATGTGTGGTGAGCCGTAAGGCTCATGGCGAGGGCTATGCGGGGCTCCGATCGGAGCCCCGCAGGGCCGTCGGTTCGGGTGGCGTGTGCCGCCCGTTCCGGTTCAGACGAGTCGTCCATCCTCGGTGCGCTCTGCTTCCGAAGCACCCTCCGCCTCATGGACCTTGCGATGCCAGTCGGCGAAGCGTTCTTCGATCCGGGAGCGCGGTTCGCGCCGGGGGCGCTCCTCGGTGCCGGCGGATTCACTACGGGCGCGGAACATGTGGCGGCGGGAGCCGCGGCTCATGCATGCGACGGCGACGATGGCCACTGCGATCAGGAACACGATGTTCTCCTCTCTCGACTGACCGTACGGTGCCGGGTGAGTGTGGAGAGGGTGTGGAGCCGGCGTGGACATAGGCGAGCGTGCGAGCTGCTCGCCCCGATCGCAAATCTCAGGGGTAGCGGCGGGCGGCGACCATCGATCCGTTGCGGTCGAGCAGCATCACCAGGTCGCCGCCGTTGTTCCAGACCGGCCCGTCGGCACACCAGAAGACGTCCGCCGCAGTGTCGCTGCCGCACCCGGTTCTCACGCGAACTGAGCGTCCCGAGGCCAGTTCGAAGCCCTCGGGGAGCATGAAGCGATGCTGCGAAGACTCGTCGCGCAGCACAAAGCCTCCGAGTTCAACCGCGCCGTCGCCGTCGTTGGTGATCTCCACCCACTCGTCGGCGAGGGCGTCCTCGTCGCGACCGGGCGGGTTGGGCTCGACGGCCGTGATCGAGAGGGCCGTCCCGGAAGACGGCCCACAAGCGTCGTCTGCCCACAGGCCGACGCCATCCCGCCGCGCCGTGCTCTCGGCCTGCAGCAGCGCGTCGCGGTCGGGGTGGTCGACGTCGAGGGCGACGGCGAGGCCGGCGGTGACGAGGCTCAGTCCGACGTCGCCGCCGGGCGTAACCAGCGACCCGAGGACGCGCCCGAACTGATCGCGTTGGTTGGTCACGGGGCGGAACTCCAGCGGGTCGGCGGCGGTCAGCTGCTCCACTGCGTCGCGGGCCCGGTCGGCGAAGCATTCGTTGCGCTCGGGTGCGTTGATGCCCACCAGACGGGCCTCGATGACTTCACCGTCGATGTCGAGCCGCAGCGAGTCGCCGTCCAGCACCTCCAGGACGGTCACATCGGTGTCGCTCGTTCCGGGAACCCTGGTGGTCGTCGTGGCATCACCCCCGGCGCATGCCACGGCCGTGAGCACAACAACGGCGAGAGCAATTCGCATGGGCCGGAAGTTAGTGGGCGGGTGCCTTCAGGCTGCGGCGGTCTTGCGTCTCGCCAGTTCGTGAGCGCGGCGTACGTACTGGCTCTCCAGTGCTTCCAGGCACCGGATGATCTCGAGGATCTGGCGGCTGAGGGCGCCGTCCCCGAGACGGCGGACGTCTTCGGCGGCCAGGTCGTTGAGGGCCTTGTCGAGTTCCTGCATCGTCGCTCCTTTCGTGTTCGAGCGTACGAATCGGGTGTGACAGGAATCAGACGGCGACGAGCACCTCGAACGGAGCAAGGCGGACCTCGGTGTCGATCGCGATCCCTTCGGTCCGGTGCGACCCCAACCTCACGATGCGCGGTTGCTCGAGCGGGATGGGCTGGGTGCGCGGCGACAGGTTGAGGGCCACCAGCGTCGAACCGCGGCGGAACCGCACCACATCGGGGTCGGTTCCGAGGGAGACGTAGTTGCCCGCAACCAGGTCGGACGAGCTCCGGCGCGCCGCCAGGAGCCGGCGGTACCACGACAGCATCGATGCCGGATCGTCGACCTGGTCGGCGACGTTGACACCCTCCCGGTGGTTTGGGTGTACCGGGAGCCAGGTGGTCGCTCCTTTCGGGCTGAAGCCGGCGTTGGGGCCGGGCCCCCACTGCAGCGGGGTGCGGCACTTGTCCCGCCCCCGGAAGGCTGCCAGGCGGGTCGCCTCCGTTTCGTCGAGGCCCAGGTCGAGCGACGACCGGTACACCCAGGTGCTGAGGTTGTCCCGGAACAAGCCGGCGTCGTCTACGAGCAGGTCCTCCATGCCGATCTCTTCGCCGTTGTAGAGGAACGGCGTGCCCTTCAGTGTCGTCAGCAACGCGGCTGCAACCCGGGCGATCGCCTCGTCGTTGCTTCCGTCGCCGAAACGGGTTCGAACGCGGCCGGCATCGTGGTTGTTGAGCGTATTGCACGGCCAGGCATCGCCGAGATCGGCCAGTCGCTGCGACTGGTTGCGCCGCACGTGATCGGCGGTCAGGTCCCCGACGTTCATGAGGGGGAAGTTGAAGACCAGGTGGAACTCGTCGCCTTCACCGTGGTAGTCGATGTCGTCGGTCTCGGCGACGAGGACGGCGTGTGGGTACTCGTCGACCACCGACCGCAGTTCCTTCATGAGGTCGTGGATGCCGGGCCGGTCGTGCTGGTGGCGGAACATCCGTTTCCACTCCCGGCTCAGGATCTCGTTCACCTCCCGGCCGGAGCGTCGTGCTTCGATCCACATCTCGAGCAGCTCCCGCTGGGCGAGAGGACTGTCGTGGTCCGGCAGGCCGGGCTCCTCGAATACGGTGCCGATCGCATCCACCCGGTAGCCGTCGATGCCGTGGTCGAGCCAGAAGCGCACCGAATCCCACATGGCGGCCCGAACCTCGGGGTTGTGCCAGTTGAGGTCCGGTTGGGCGGCGAAGAAGAAGTGGTAGTAGTACTCCCGGGTCGTCTCGTCGAAGGTCCAGGCCGGGCCGCCGAACGTCGAGTACCAGTTGTTGGGCGGTCCGCCGTTCTTGCCCGGGTGCCACACGTACCAGTCCCGTTTCGGGTCGGTAGGCGACGAACGGGACGACCGGAACCAGGGGTGCTGGTCGGAGGTGTGGTTCATCACGAAGTCGAACAGGACCCGAATCTTGCGGCGGTGGGCCTCCTCGATGAAGCGGAGGCAGTCGTCCATTGTCCCGTGGCGAGGGTCGACCGCCGTGTAGTCGGCGACGTCGTAGCCGCAGTCGACGTCGGGCGACGGATAGTGCGGCGACAGCCACACCGCATCGATTCCGAGGTCCTGGAGGTAGTCGAGACGATCGATCATCCCCGGGAAATCGCCGAAGCCGTCGCCGTTGCCGTCGGCGAAGCTCCGCGGATAGATCTGATAGAAGACGGCAGACTGCCACCAGGCCAGGTCGGTCATGCGGCGGGGAGAGTAGCGAACCAGCTGCCGGCTATCAGCTGCCGGCTCCCGGCTATCAGCCTTTCCTCCCCCAGTGAGCGGAGCGAGAGCGTCGCTACTACCGGCTACGCCCGCACAACGTCGCGCCGCACCACCCAAATGTCGTGCAGCATCCCGGCGCGTTCGAAGGTCCCCTCGGGGTGCATGCCGAGGCGGCGGGCGACGGCCCGGGAGCGGTGGTTGTCGGGCACGATGTCCGCCACGACTCGACCCAGGCCGAGCTCCGAGAATGCGTAGGCCACGAGGGCTTGCGCAGCCTCCGTTGCGTAGCCCTTGCCCCAGTGCGCCCGGGCGAAGTGCCAGCCAACCTCGACGTCGGTGCGGTCTCCCGGTGTCGGTTGCAGAGCGGCGTTGCCCACGACGGCGCCGGTCGCACGAAGCCGGACGGCGGCCCATCCCAGGCCGGGGCCGAAGCTCGCCGTCTTGCGCATCAGATCGAGGCTGGCGGCCGGGTCGGCCATCGGGCCCCACCAGATGACCTCCGGATCGCCCCATATGGCATGGAAGGCTTCGAGGTCATCCGGGATCGCCCAGGGGCGAATGTCGAGCCGTTCGGTGGCGGCGGCTGGCAGTGTCACCTGCTCATCCTGGCATCGGCGGGAACTTCAGCTCCGCTCATGTCGTCGAACCGGGTCCCGACTCTGAAAGGTCATCACCCATGAAACGAACGATTGCTGTCGCCGCCGCCCTCTTGGCTCTGGCCACCGCGGCCTGCGGTTCGGACGCCGAGGAGCCCAACGCCGTAGGCGATCAGCCAGCCGCGTCTCCCGCTGCCGGTGCCTGCCTCGCCGGCGACCCGGACTGCCAGGACATCCCCGGAGGTGAGCTCCCCGGGGCACCGGGAGAGCCCGGATCGCAGTCCCCGACCGACGACGGTGGTGTCGTCAGCCTGCCCAGCGGCGGTGTGAGCATCGCCGACGCGGTTGCCAACCAGATCGACGGCGGGTTCGCCATCGAGGGCTTCTACTTCGACGACGGCAACGGTGCGGTTCTGTGCGAAGCGCTGGCCGAGTCCATGCCGCCGCAGTGCGGAGGCGCCAGCATCGCGCTCGACACCACCGCCGGGGTCGTGCGCGGCGACTTCTCTGAGTCTCGAGGCGTCACCTGGTCCGATCAGCCGGTTCTGGTGGTCGGCGAAATCGTCGATGGAATCTTCGTCGTAGCCCCGATCGTCGAGTAAGGATCCGATAGCCTCCCGGCTATGAGTTCTCTGTATTTCACCGAGCACGGCGAGGGTCCACTCGCCGTGCTCATTCATGGCTTTCCCCTGGACCACACGATGTGGCTCGGTCAGCTCGATGCACTGTCGGCCTCCCGTCGCTGCGTCGCGGTCGATCTCCGCGGCTTCGGCCGATCCCCGCAGTGGCATGGCGGAACATTGACGATGGAACAGCATGCGTCGGATGTCGTCGATTTGATCCACCATCTCGGCGAGTCCAAAGCCGACATCATCGGCCTCTCGATGGGCGGATACGTGGCGCTCGCAATGTGGGAGCGCCACCACGAGACCGTCCGGTCCCTCGTCCTCGCCGACACCAAGGCCGCCGGTGACGACGATGCTGGCAAGGCAGGTCGTGACGCGGCCGCCGCCCGTCTGGTCCGGGAGGGACGCAGCGCCTGGGGAGGTGGACTCATCGATGCGCTCGTGGCCGACTCGGCCGGGCCGGAGGTTCGGTCCCGCATGAGGGACATGGTCGAGGGAACGGGCTACGAGACCATCGTCGCCGCGTTGATGGGCATGAAAGAGCGCAAGGACCGTTCCGGCGTGCTGGCCTCGATCACGGTGCCGGCCCTGGTCGTCGCAGGGGAGCAGGACGCACTCACCCCACCGGAGATCGCCCGTTCCATGGCGACCGCCATTCCGGGCGCCCACATTTCGATCATTCCCGATGCCGGTCACATGGCGCCGCTCGAGCAACCCACCGCCTTCAATCTCGCCGTCGCCGAGTTCTGGGAGCCGGGAACGGCGCCGTGACCGTCGATGCCGTCGCGTTCCGGAATCTGATGGGTCGGATCGCGACCGGATGGTCGACGCAGAACACCGAGCTGGCGCTCTCGGCTTTCGTCGCCGACGCCGTCTACATGGAGCCGCCCGATATCCAGCTGTACCACGGGCACGAGGAGCTGCGCCTCTACTTCGACGCGCTCGACGAAGGCCACTACCTGCATTGGCACCTTCTGTGGTTCGACGAGGAGTCACGCACCGGCGGAGGCGAGTTTGTCTTCGGCGTCGAAGGCAAAGCAATTGCCGACCACGGCGTCGCCGTCGTAGAACTGACCGACGACGGGCTGATCGCAGTCTGGCGGGAGTACCAGCGCAAGGGCCCGGCAGACATGGAGGAGTTCCTGGCCGTCGAGGGCAAGCAGTGGCAGTGGCATATTGGGAACTACCCGTGAGGCTGTGCGATGGCGGAGCGGAGGGGTCTCGGTGCCCCGCGAAGCAGCTCGTAGCCAATAGCTATTAGCTATGAGCTGCGGATACGCTGCCGGATCATGATGCGGAGGATTGGAACGCTCGTGGTTGCAGGCGCGTTGCTGGCGACGGCGTGCGGTGGCGACGATGAAGACTCAGCTTCGGCCACGTCGGCGGCGACGATCCCGACCGGTCCCGGGACGACGGCGCCGCCGGTCACCATGGCAGCGGGGTCCCGGGGCATCGTGGGTGTCACTCTCGAGGCCGAGACGGTGGTGCGCCGCGCCGACGAGGTCGTGTTCGTCACGGCTCCCGAAGGAGACGACCGGCTGTTCCTCGTTGAGCGTGACGGGCGGATCGGCATCGTCCGGGACGGTGAGCGCCTGGTGGGGCCATTCCTCGACATCGCCGACAAGGTCACGGCTGCCGGGCTGGAACAGGGCCTGCTGGGTCTGGCATTCCACCCCCGGTATCCGCTCGACGGGCGTTTCTATGTCGACTTCACCGACCCTCGGGGGGACACCCGCATCGTCGAATACCGCGTCTCCGACGACCCCGACCGCGCCGATCCCGGCAGTGCCCGCATCCTTCTGATCGTGGATCAGCCCGCGGGCAACCACAACGGCGGCATGCTGCAGTTCGGTCCCGATGGATACCTGTACGTCGGACTCGGGGACGGCGGCGCCGCCAACGATCGCTTCGGCAACGGACAGCGGTCCGATACGTTGCTGGGAACGATCCTGCGTCTCGATGTCGACGCCGCCGAGCCGTATTCGATTCCGCCGGACAACCCCTTCGTCGGCGGCGGAGGCGCTGCGGAAGTCTGGGCCTACGGACTGCGGAATCCATGGCGCTTCGATATCGATCCCGCCACCGCGTTGATCTATATCGGCGACGTCGGGCAGGACGCCGTCGAAGAGATCAACGCAGTGCCCTGGGACGCCGCCGGGGTCAACTACGGCTGGCCCGTGCTGGAGGGCGACGACTGCTTCGCCCATGACGGCTGCGATCCCGCTGACTTCCAGGGACCGGTGCACTCCTATCGCCACGGCGAGGGCTGCTCGGTGATCGGCGGCTTTGCCTACCGAGGTCTCGCCATGCCGACGCTCCACGGCCACTACTTCTACGGCGACTGGTGTGGTGGCTGGGTTCGGAGCTTCCGCGTCGAGGGGGGCCGGGCGGTCGACCACCGTGACTGGTCGGCCGATCTGGGCACCATCGGCCAGGTGACGTCCTTCGGAATGGACGGGTTCGGCGAACTGTATGTGACCACCACCGACGGACTGGTGCTCAAACTCGTGCCGCGGGGCTGACCGTTAGACCACCTCGAACTTCACGGGGCAGGCCCGGCACTCGTCCGAGTTTCCTGTCGGTCTTCGGCTCCCGGTGGACGCCGTCGGGGACATTGCGTATCTGAATCATCTTGCTCGCCGATGTGTACCGCATGTGCAGCACACATCTTGAGGTGATGTGCTTGCAGAGTGCCCCGCGGTCGGACAGGAATCCAGCCTTGATGCTGCCCCGAAGCTGTCGTAGCCCATCAC
>JBFIQU010000037.1:0-12519 GCA_041609395.1 Acidimicrobiia bacterium
GGAACCCTCGACTACGTCCACGGCCATGCCGCCTGCCTGAACTCCCGGTGCCCGATGTACGGCCTGAACCAGAACGAATGTTGCAGCGGGGAGACCGCGGCGTGCACGGCGGAACCGAGCCCGACCCGCCCCGCACCAGCCGTCTGAGCAAAGCAATTCGATGCCCCGGCGGGCTCCTACACTCGCGGTGGTGACTCGTCGATTCCTTCCATTTCTCGGCGCGCTCGTTGTCGCCGCTGCCTGCTCCGGTTCCGACTCCAACCCGGAAGCAGCACCCCCCTCTGCCCCGCCGGCATCGACCAGCACCTCCGCCCCGTCCCCGTCGGTGACGACGACTACGTCCCCCACCACAACCGTCCCGACCACCACGACCACGATGCCGACGACGAGCACGACCGAGCGCCTCAACGACCCGTCGCCGCTCAACGGTCTGCCGGCAGAGGACGAGGCGAAGCTCGACCGGCGCGTCATCGCGGTCAAGATCGACAACCACCCGAGCGCACGGCCGCAGTCGGGTCTCCAGGACGCCGATGCGGTTGCGGAGATCCTCGTCGAGGGCGGCATCACCCGCTTCCTGGCGTTGTTCCACGACAACGACAGCGGGTACGTCGGCCCGATACGGTCGGGACGGCCGACGGACGCCGGAGTGGTCCGCCCCGTCGGGACCGTGCTGGTCATCGCCAGCGCCAACTACTGGGTCGTCCCCTACCTCCTCGACCGCGGCGTCGACATCGTCGACGCTCATGCGCCGGGGTTCCGAATCTCGGGCCGCCGCGCCCCGCACAACCTCTACGCCACCACGGCCGACCTTCGCCGCGAGGCCGATCGCCGCAACATCGAAGACGATGCGCCCAAGACCGGCCTGTTTGCGGTGGCGGCCGACACAACGCTGCAGGGCGAACCGGCCTCGGAGATCAAGCTGCAGTGGGCACAGGGGCATTCGGTGACGTGGCGGTGGGACGGCGACGGCTGGATCCGGTTGGAGGGAACGACGGCACACAACTGGGTCGACCGCGACGGCAACGAGTCGCAGATCAAAGCCGACGTTCTCGTCGTCATCGAATCCACCTTGTTCTACGACCGGCGTCTGCCCGTCCTCGACACCGTCGGTGAGGGTACGGCGCTGGTCCTGCACAACGGGTCGATCGTGGAAGCCCGCTGGTCGCGCGATTCGATTCGCGACGCCTTCGAGTTCACCGATGCCGACGGTGCGCCGCTGACGGTCCCCGCCGGCTACTCGTGGACCTCGATCTTCCCGGCCGGCCGGGACATCACCTGGCAGTGAACTCTGCAGTCGCCATCGCCGCCGCCGTGCGAAACGGCTCGGCGACCGCAGCAGAGATCGTCACCACGGCACTCGAAGAAGTGGCATCGTCACAGACCGAGCTCAACGCGTTCACCTCCGTCGACGGAACGAGAGCCATCGATGCGGCGAATGCGCTCGACGCCGCCGTTGCCCGTGGTGAAGACCCGGGCCCACTCGCCGGAGTACCGGTAGCCATCAAGGACATCATCGATCACGCCGGGTGGACGACCACCTGTGGGTCGAGCTTCTACAAGCGCGAACCCACCGAGTCCGCTCCGGTGGTGGCACGACTCGAGGCGGCCGGCGCCATCGTCGTCGGCCGCACCGGTCTGCACGAGTTTGCGTTCGGATACTCCTCGGAGAACGAATGGTGGGGCCCGGTGCGTAACCCGTGGGACGTCGCCACGTCCCCGGGGGGATCGTCGGGTGGCTCGGGAGCTGCCGTGGGAGCCGGCCTGGTACCCATCGCCCTCGGCACCGACACCGGAGGGTCGGTGCGGGTTCCCGCCGCGCTGTGCGGTGTCCTCGGCCTCAAGGTAACGCACGGCCGTGTCCCGCTGCACGGCGTGTTTCCGCTGGCGGCGTCCCTTGACACGGTCGGCCCGATTGCCCGCACCCCATCCGACCTGGGCCTCGCCTTTCAAGCCATCGCCGGGCACCACCCGGTCGATCCGTGGTCGTACCCCGAGCCCGTCTTCGGCCAACCCGAGCCGATTGCGCTGGATGGCCTGCGCGTCGGTATCCCGGTGCAATGGGCTCACCGGGCAACGACCGACGACGTGGCCGAGGGATTCCGCCGGTTCCTGGACGGCCTGAGCGACGCCGGAGCCCGGGTCGAAGAGGTGCATGCGCCGTCGGTTGCGCCATCGACCGCGAGCGAGGGCGCCAGCTACCCCGAGATCGCAGCCGTGCATCGCAATTGGTTCACGGCGCATCCCGAAGCGTACGGGGGCGAGGTACGGGGTCGCCTCGAGGAGACGATGCGGTTCGACCTCGACGACTACATCGCGGGCCTGCGCTGGAGGGCGGGGGTGCGCGCGGCTGCTGCGACACTGTTCCGCAGCTACGACGTACTGGTGACGCCGGCCGTCGGCGCAATGAAGAAGCACATCGGCGTCGACACCATCGAGATCGACGGCACGGACCTGCCCTACCGGCCCGTACTCGCCCAGTTCGCGTCGCTCGTCAACCACATCGGGAGCCCGTCACTGGTGGCGCCGGTCGCCGGCCCCGGTTCACCACCTCCGGCCGTGCAAGTGACGGGGCCATGGTGGAGCGAGACCATGCTCATTGCACTCGCCGAGACTCTCGACGCCCAGAACCTGATCGCCGTCTCCGAGCCGCCGCGCGCCTGAGGCAGCACCTTGCAACGGGTTCGGCGAGTAACCGTCGGCAGACCAGGTGTGTCGAACTCGAAAAGGTGACGGAAAGCGCTCGCGACAGGCATAAGATATGTCTTCGGCTTGCGGTGGAGGACCACGCTGGGCAACCGACAGACCGACGACGGGTCTCATCGAGCGACCCTTTCCCATTTCTCATTTTTCCCGATTCTTCTCAAAAGGATGTGACGCGCTGTGGCCGACGAGAGCACCACTCTGCAACACACGGTCGAAGAACTCGATCGCGTCGTCATTCGTTTCGCCGGAGATTCCGGCGATGGCATGCAATTGGCCGGGGGACGCTTCACGGCGGCCTCGGCGTTGTTCGGCAACGACCTGGCGACCTTCCCCAACTTCCCCGCCGAGATCCGCGCCCCGGCCGGAACACTGCCGGGTGTGTCGTCGTTCCAGGTTCAGATTGCCGACTGGGACATTCTCACCCCGGGGGACGCTCCCGACGTCCTCGTTGCCATGAACCCCGCCGCGCTGAAGGCGAACCTCGGCGACGTCACGAAGGGCGGCATCGTCCTCGTGAACACCGATGCCTTCGAAGAGCGCAACCTGGCCAAGGCGGGCTTCGACGAGAACCCGCTCCAGGACGGTTCGCTGCAGGGCTACACCGTCCTGGAAGCGCCGATGGAACAGCTCACCAAGGAAGCCGTCGCCGACACCGGGGTGACCGGGCGCGACGTGCTTCGCTCCAAGAACTTCTTCGCCCTCGGCCTGGTCTCGTGGCTGTTCGGACGCGAGCTCGAGTCCACCATCGCCTGGCTCGACAAGAAGTTCGCCAACAGCCCCGAGGTTGCCGCCGCCAACACCGCAGCCCTCAGAGCGGGATACAACTACGGCATCACCACCGAGGCGTTCCAGCACACCTATGAGGTGAAGCCGGCCGAGCTGCCGCCCGGGGTATACACCAATGTGACGGGCAACCAGGCGCTCGCCTGGGGCGTCATCGCCGCCGGCCAGTCCGCCAAACTGCCCGTCTTCTACGGCTCGTATCCCATCACCCCCGCCTCAGGCATCCTGGAAGAGCTGAGCCGCCACAAGAACTTCGGTGTCCGCACCTTCCAGGCCGAGGACGAAATCGCCGCCGTCGGGGCAGCGGTCGGCGCATCGTTCGCCGGCCACCTCGGTGTCACCGGCACGTCCGGCCCCGGCCTCGCCCTCAAATCAGAGACGGTCAGCCTGGCGATGATGCTCGAGCTCCCCATGCTCGTCATCAACGTGCAGCGCGGCGGCCCCGCCACCGGCCTTCCGACAAAGACCGAACAGAGCGACCTGCTCTTCTCCCTCTTCGGCCGCCACGGCGAATCGCCGCTTCCCGTCGTCGCCATTGCGTCGCCGTCCGACGCGTTCGGCACGACGGTCGAAGCCGTTCGGATCGCGCTGAAGTACATGACACCGGTCATCCTCCTGTCGGACGGGTACATCGCCAACAGCTCGGAGCCGTGGCGACTCCCCGATCTGAGCGAGCTCGCCGACATCGGTATCGAGTTCGCCGACGGACCCAACGACGGAGACCAGTTTCTGCCGTACCTGCGCGACCCGGAGACCCTGGCGCGCCCCTGGGCCATACCCGGAACCCCCGGGCTCGAGCACCGCATCGGGGGCCTGGAGAAGCAGAACCTCACCGGCAACGTGTCCTACAACCCGGCGAACCACGAACTCATGACCAGGCTGCGCGCCGACAAGGTCGACCGCATTGCCGATGACGTACCCCCGGTCACGGTCGAAATCGACGCCGACGCCGACGTCGTGGTCGTCGGCTGGGGCTCGACCTACTCGGCGATCCTCGCCGGCGTCCGGCGGGCCAGAAAGCGGGGCGTGAAGGTGGCACGAATCCACCTCCGCCACCTGAACCCGTTCCCGCGCAACCTCGGCGAGGTCCTGAGCAACTACGAGCATGTTCTCGTGCCGGAGCTCAACTCCGGACAGCTCGCCCATCTGCTGCGAGCCAAGTACCTGGTACCGGCAGAAACCTTTTCGAAAGTCCAAGGCATCCCGTTCAAGTCGATCGAGATCGAGGCCAAGATCCTGGAGATGATCAACTCATGACCGACACTGCTGCGCGCTACACCAGAAAGGACTTCCAGACGGACCAGGAGGTCCGCTGGTGCCCGGGGTGTGGTGACTACACCATCCTCGCCGCCGTCCAGAACTTCATGGCGGGACTCGATGTCGACAAGGAGAATTTCGTCTTCGTCTCCGGAATCGGCTGCGCCGCCCGGTTCCCCTATTACATGGAGACGTACGGCATCCACTCGATCCACGGCCGCGCCCCGGCGATCGCCACCGGCATCGCTGCCGCGAACCGCGACTTGTCGGTGTGGGTGGTCACCGGTGATGGCGATGCGCTGTCGATCGGCGGCAACCATCTGATCCATGCGATGCGCCGCAACATCAACATCAAGGTGCTGTTGTTCAACAACCAGATCTACGGGCTCACGAAGGGGCAATACTCGCCAACCAGTGAGCACGGCAAGCGGACGAAATCGAGCCCGATGGGCTCGATCGACTATCCCTTCAACCCGGTGAGCCTGGCCCTCGGCGCCGACGCTACGTTCGTGGCCCGCACGATCGATATGGATCGCAACCACACCACGGAGATGCTCCAGGCCGCGCACGAGCACCAGGGTGCCGCCCTCGTCGAGATCTACCAGAACTGCAACGTGTTCAACGACAAGGCGTTCATCGCGCTAACCGGCCGCGAGGAGCGAGTGACCAACCGGATCAATCTGGAGCACGGCAAGCCCGTCGTGTTCGGCGCCGACGAGGAGATGGGCGTCATCATCGAGCACGGCACCGCTCGCATCGTCCAGGTTGCCGACGTCGGCATCGATGCGATCCACGTCCACGACGCCACGGCGCCCAGCCCGGCTGCGGCCTTCGCCATGGCCCGGCTGTCGCACGGACCTGTGGGCCCGACACCCATCGGGATCTTTCGCAGCGTGCACCGCGACTCATACGACGAGATGCTGGGCCGTCAGCTCGTCGAAGCCCAGGCCTCCAAGGGACCCGGCGAGCTGCAGAAGCTGATCACGCAGGCCGGAACCTGGACGGTCGAGTAGCGGGTGGACACCCGCGTCACCATCCAGTTCTACAAGTATCCGGAGACACCGCACTGGCGCTTCGAGGGCACGCTGATCGGACGCGACCAGTGGGGAACGTGGGTCGGCGGCAGAGCCGGGGGAAGCGCCCGTCGCGGTGAGGAACCGCCGACGACCTTCGGCAACGACTGGGTCAAGCTCATCCCCGACGACGCCTGGTGGACGGCGATCTGGAACAACGGCGGCAAATATGCCGGGTACGTCGACATCATCGCTCCGGCACGCTGGGACGGAACCACGGTCCGGATGATCGATCTCGATCTGGACATCGCGATGTATCCCGACGGGACGACTGCCGTCCTCGACGAGGACGAGTTCGCCGTCCATCAGGAAGAGCTCGGGTATCCGCCGCAGCTTGTCGACGGAGCTCGTACCGCTACGGCCCGCATGGTCACCTGGATCGAAGCCGGCAGGGAGCCGTTCGGGACGGTGGCCGCCGATCAGCTGGCCGGATGGGTCGCCGCCGGGTCCGGGACGTAACCCCGCGTCGCCGGGCGTAGGGTGGGGCCGCTCATGGAGCGTATCGCCCACGTCCTCGTCCACCGTTCCCGTCGCATCCTGGCATTGACGGCCCTCCTGAGCGTGGTGGCGGCGTTGATGCTGCTCCGCATGGACTTCAACGCCGACATCGCCGGAGTCGTCCTCGAGGGCAACCCGCAGGGGGAGGCCTTCAAGGCGCTCCAGGCCGAGTACGAGACCGCCGACCCGATCAACATCGTGGCAACGACAATCTCCGGTTCGTTCCGGGATCCCGCCAACGCCGCTGCGCTCGTCGAACTGCAGGAGCAACTCGCTTCCGTCGAGGGCGTCGCCGCCGTCGCCTCACTCGTGCCGGCGGTGAATCCGCTCACGGGAAGCCCGATCACCCCGGACACCGTCAGGGCGCTTCCTCCGGCCGCCCTCGAGCTGCTGCTCTCGCAGAATCCGCTGACGGAGCTGCTCACCGACGCCGGGGCCACCAACACCCTGCTGCTCGTCGAGCCGGCGACCGATGCCCTCGGGGTCGCCCGTCGCCTCGACGACATCGCGCCGCCACCGCAGCTCGAATTGACCCTTTCCGGCAACCCGGTCGTGTTTGCGTCGGTGCTCGATGTTCTGTCGTTGTTCCTCCTGATCATCCCGCCCATCGTGATCGTGCTTCTCATTGCCGTGTTCTACGCCACGATCGGCGACCCCAGGCTCAGTGCTCTGGCCATCCTCCCGGCGGCGCTCGGATCGTTGTGGACATTCGGCCTCATCTTCGGCCTGGGGCGTGAGGTGGACATCGTCACGGTGATCGTTCCGATCTTCGTCGTGGTGATGGGGTCGGCGGACGGCCTGCACTTCGTGACCCACTTCCAGGAGGAAGCAGAGGTCACCGGCGACGCCACGGCCCGGGTGGCGTCGGCGCTGTCGCACGTCGGCGTACCGATGATCCTCACCACGATCTCCACGTCGGCCGGGTTCCTGTCGCTCCTCGCTACCGGCGTCCAGCCCATCCAGCAGCTCGGCCTGTTCGCGGCGATCGGCATCACGTTCGCCGGGATCATCTCGTTCTTCTCCCTCCCGGCGTTGCTGAGCCGTCTCGACATCGAGCCCCACCACCACAAGGCATTGATCGGCCCCCGCGCCACCTCGCTTCTGAAACGGCTCGTGCGGACCCGGGTCCCGGCCCTCGTGCTGGGGCTGGCTCTCGTTGCGTTCGCAGCAGTGTTCGTCCCCCGCCTCGATGTCAACAGCGACCAGCTGTTCTTCTTCGAGGACGACGACCCGGTACGGCTCGCTTTCGAGAAGACCGAGGAACTCTTTGGTGGCGCCACTCCCCTCGCCGGTGAGTTCGGCTACGACCCGGCGACGGGTCTCGCCGGCCTGGAGGAGGTGCGCGCCGCCGCCGCGCTCCTGGAGGGGCAACCGGGCGTCCGCGAGGTCTTCTCCGTGGCCGATCTCGTCGGCGAACTGCCGGACGAGCAGCTCGAAGCCATCCTGGCGGAACAGGTCCGGCTGCCGCTGGGAGACCTCGTCAGCGACGACGGGCTGCGCTTCGTGCTCTTCCCCGCCGACTTCGACACCGAGGATCTCAGGGGCTGGCTCGACCTCGTCGCATCGGACGAGCGAATCGACGTGCTCACCGGCATGCCGGTCGTGTGGGACGAAATCGCCCGCCTCGTCCTTCGCGCCCAGGTCGTGTCGGTGCTCGTGGCCTTCGCCCTCGTGGCAGCGCTGCTCGGGGCGGCCTACCGACGCATGCGGGAAACGCTGGCTTCCCTCGTCCCGCTTGCGCTGACCGTGGCCGCCTTGCTCGGTTACATCGCCGTTTCGGGCATCCAGCTGAACCTCATCACTGCGGTGATCTCCAGCATCGTGATCGGTGTCGGGATCGACTACGCGATCCACTTCGTCGCTGCGATAGACAAAGCACGTCGCGAAGGCGATGGCCACGTGCTGCGGGCGATCGACCGCGCCGGGCGCCCCATCGTGGCCAACGCACTCGGCATTGCAGTCGCCCTCACCGCGCTGTGGCTCTCACCGCTGAAGACGCACCATCAGGTGTCATCCATCATGTGGGTGGCGATGACGGTTGCCGCGTCCAGTGCGTTGCTCATCATCCCCGCTCTGCTGCCCCGGTCCGGAGTGCACACCACCAGCTAGCGGCGCCACCACACGGTGCAGAGCTCTCGTTGGGTATCGCCGAGAACGAGCCAGCCGTCGTCCTCGTGGATGTCCGGAGCGAGCAGGGCATCGAGCTCGTCGACGCGCTCGACACCAAGCACCAGCCGGCGCCGGAAGAAGTCGAGCAGCTCGGCGTGATCGGCGAAACGGAGGCCGCCCGGCCGTGACCAGCGTTCGACAACGGGCGTCCGTCCACAGGCGGCCACGACTGCGGCGAAGTCGGCGACGCTCGGGCCGTCCGGCCGGTCCAGGCCGTGCAGCGCCCGGTAGTACGGAGTGAGGTGCGCCCAGGGATGGACGGGCGTCATCTCGACCGCGACACCATGCTGCGCTGCACGATCCAACGCGACCACGAACGGCTCGATGTCCTGGACGTCGTAGACGACATGGGCCGACATCACCACGCCGTGGTCTCCGGCCTGTTCGGCGACATCCGGCCACGACCCTTCGATGAGGGCGGCGTCGAGGCCGGCGGCGGCGGCGTAGAACCCGGCGGCCATCCCCTGGTTTCGCTCGACACCGACGACCCGGTACCCCCGCTCCGCCAGCGGCAGAGAGGCACGTCCCGTGCCGGCACCGACGTCGAGGACCGAGGCCGGGGGTGATACGAACATCTCGACGACCTCGAGAGTCTTCGTCGCCACATGGGTCTCCTCATGGCGCCGGCGCCATAGCTCGGGCGGCCAGGAGTACGGCGAGTCGGGGACCGAGTCGAGCAGCTGTTGTGGCAGCGCCCAGGCCTCGAGCTGCGTCCGCCAGCGCTCGGCGGCACTCATCACATTCCTGCAAAGAGGTCGGACTCGGGTTCGGATACCGGTACCCGGGTGAAGACACGCGTGAAAGGCTCCCGCCCCAGGAACGCCATACGGCCCGGACCCTCGAGACGGCGGAACCAGGAGTCGGCAGGGATCTGGGTGGTATGAGCCAGGATGGCCGCCTCCTTGGCATCGGCGTACGCAGCGACGTCGAGCCAGAGCGTGATGTCGTCGTCGAGCGTTCCGGCGCCCGGTTCGAGCGCCGCCTCTTCCTCGGTGATCTCACCGGCCTGGAACCGGTACTCCTGGAAGCGGCGGATGGCGGTGCGTGGGAACGTGGACCAGTACAGCTTCACCGGCGTCCAGGCTTGCTCCTCGTCGTCGAGCGGAAATCGTCCAACATCGGGGGCACCGAAGAAAGCTGCCACCCCCACTCGATGCACCTGGAGATGATCGGGATGGCCGTATCCGCCGAACGGGTCGTAGCACGTCACGACTTCGGGCCGGTAGCGGCGGATCAGGCGGACCAGGCGCCCGGTCGCCTCGGTGAAGTCCGCTTGCCAGAACGCGTCTTCATGGTCGTTGTCCTCGGTTCCCATCATGCCCGAGTCGCGGTAGCCGAGAAAGTGATGGTGCTCCACACCGAGGTGAGCGAGCGCCGCGGCGATCTCCTCGCTGCGCACGGCGCCGAGCCGGCCCGCCACCGCAGCGACGTCGTCGTGATTGTGGATCTCGCCTGCCTCGCCGCGGGTGGCCGTCACGACCACGACCTGCTCTCCTGCTGCGGCGTAGCGCGCCAGGGCTCCGCCCATGGAAATCGACTCGTCGTCGGGGTGGGCGTGGAAGGCGAGCAGACCGGGCATCAGGCGGTGAACGGACTGAGCACGGCCATGAGCACGAAGGCAATACCGAGCCAGGCCAGCTTGTTCGACATCGTCCGCATCGACCGTCGCGGCGGACGCACCCCGGCGACCGAATACGGCTGCATCTCTTTCGACATTCCGCTGGCGGCGCCCGTCATGGGGCGGTGCAGGCCGCGGTTCGAGAGGCGGACGGGGAACGTAGACGGGATATGAAGGTACTGATCGACGATCGTGCGCGGCGGCGGACGGTCGGGAAGCAGGCGCACGACGACGGCAAAAGCGAACGCGCCGGCCGCCCACACCAGTCCGGGTACATGCACCTCCATGACGATCCAGGCTACCCGAGCGCACCGTCCCACTAGATTCGCCCCATGCCGATGGCCCAATTCGATCACACGGTGGCGATGCGAAGCTCCCGGCGACGGGTCTGGGGCGCCCTCCAGGATCCCGACACCTGGGCCGCGCTCGGACCGATCACGGCCGTGTGGGGTGCCGAGTTCGCCGACGACGGGCATCTCGCCGGGTTCCGCTGGAGCGCCGACGGGCCGCGCAAGATCGAGGGGAGCGCTGCAACACTGCAGGCGCTCGAGCCGGAGCTCATGGTGATGAGCCTCGACGCGTCCGAAGTCGTCGGCACGTTGACGACCGAACTCCAGCCCAACGGGCAGGGAACGATGCTGACCGTGGTGCTCTCGGTCGAAGCGAAGGGGATGCTGGCGACGCTGTTCTTCTCCGTCATCAGCGAGGCGTTGGGACGCGGCCTCCCCGGTCAGGTCGAGGGCTTCGCCGCCACATTCGACGGTTGATACTCAAAGTAATCACTTGCGCGCGTAGAGTGGTGCCATTACCCTGAGGGCGCGCAGGAACGGGGATCCTGCCTCCAAGGTATCGGCCAGGACGAGAGAGAACTTGAGCGTGAATTTCGTAGCGATCCCCATTCCGTTCCGCACCATCGTCACGGCAGCCGCAACCGCAATCCTGGCGGCGGCACTCCTGCCCGGCGCTCGAGCCCTCGAAATCACGCCCAGCGCCGTCGTGCTCACCTCGTCGACGGTTCTGAAGCCGGGCGCCACCAGTCAGCCCGTCTCGTTCACCGCAACCAATCTCGGCGACATGCCGGCTTCCTTCGCATTCCGCAGTACCGCTCCGTCGGAGCGCCAGGTCACCGCCCTCGTCACAACGAGCGGCTCATACGAACCGGCAACAGACCGCTGGACCGTCGAACTCGGCACCGGCGAGAGCGCCGCCATGCAGTTCACGATGCGTTGATACTCCACAAAAGATCTCTGCTCGGTCGATAGGGCTACCCGAGCTGAGGCGGAGGGGGGAAGGAAGGATGGCCACCACCATCCACAGGCACATAGGACGCACCGCCGGCATCGTGCCGGCGGTGCTTGCCTGTTTTCTCCTTCTGCCGTCGGCACACGCGCAGGAACCCGGCGTCGACTACCTGGTCACATCGTCGACCTCGCTCCGCCCCGACGCAGACACCCAGCGGTATGTGATCGCCGTTCGCAACCTGACCAACGAGCCATTGACCGACCTGGCCATCGGTGACTCCGCCCCTCCTGACGACATGGTCGTCTCGGCATCGGCGACCGACGGGGAGTACAACGCCACGACGCGAACGTGGAGCATCCCGAGCCTGCAGGCCGGTGCCGTCGCCGAACTCGTGATCGTCACCGGCGCACAGGAGACCGGTTCATCAGCCGCTCACGCGCCCGGAGCTCCGTTCTGGCCCTGGTGGTTGGCGCTCGGTCTGGCCGTCGCCGGCCTCGGATTGCTGGTTGCCGGGCGCCGCGAACGTCGCGCGGCGATACAAACTCCGTAACATCAACCGGGTGATACCGGCCTTCATCGCATCGAGTTCCGACGGCGAACACCAGGCCGATTTTGGAACCCTCCAACCCGACGACCTCGGCCCCGGCACCGTCACCGTCGACGTCGAATACTCGAGTGTCAATTTCAAAGATGCACTGGCCGCGGCGGCCGACGGCAGGGTGGCCAGGATCTCACCGTTGGTTCCGGGCATCGACCTCGCGGGCATGGTGGCCGCGTCCGGCGATGACCGTTTTGCCCCCGGCGACCGGATCCTGGCTACGGGCTATGACCTCGGTGTCGCCCACCACGGTGGCTACGCCGCCCGAGCGCGCCTACCGGGAGACTGGGTTCACGTCGTTCCGGATTCGCTGACGACGCACGATGCGATGGCCCTCGGCACCGCCGGCTTGACGGCAGCACTATGCGTCGACCGCCTCATCGCGAATGGTCTGAATCCCGGATCGGGATCCGTACTCGTCACCGGCGCCACGGGCGGCGTCGGTTCCTGCGCAGTCTCGATTCTGTCCCGCTTGGGATTTCCGGTGGCCGCAGCAACCGGCAAGACCGACGCCCACGACTGGCTGCGCAAGCTCGGTGCCGGCTCGATCGTCGACCGCAGCGAGCTGGCTGCCGACA